>JBBQYT010000375.1:0-3603 GCA_038208385.1 Longimicrobiales bacterium
CGACAATGATGAAATCCGCGCGCTGGTGTCGCGCGTCCGCGAAATGCTCGCGTTGCGCGCCGAAAACCAGCGCCTGCGTGATGAATTATCGCGGGAGTTTCGCGGGCTCGTTGGAGACTCGGATGCAATGCGCGAAGTGTATCGCCTGATCAGACGTGCAGGTCCCGCGGACATCACGGTCCTCATTACGGGCGAAAGCGGCACCGGCAAGGAGCTTGTCGCGCGTGCGTTGCATGAGGAGAACGCGCGCGCTCGAAATGCATTTGTTGCGCTGAACTGCTCAGCCCTGCCGGGTGACCTGGTTGAGAGCGAGCTCTTTGGTCACGTGCGCGGTGCATTCACCGGGGCCGACAAGGACCGCGAGGGTTTGTTCGAGGCTGCGCGCGGCGGCACAATCTTCCTGGATGAGATCGGAGACCTGGCGCAGCCCGCGCAGGCAAAGCTCCTGCGCGTCCTCGAAGCGCGCGAGATCACGCGCGTCGGCGCCAACAAGGCAATACCCATCGATGTGCGCATCATCGCGGCCACGAACCGTCCGCTCGAGCAGCTGGTCGCCGACGGTCACTTCCGCGAAGACCTGCTCCATCGCTTCCGCGTCGTGCAGATTCACCTGCCGCCACTCCGCGAACGCCGCGCTGATGTGATGCCGCTCGCCGTCCATTTCATTGCGCACCTCGCTACGCTGCACGGCCGACCAGCCAAACCCCTCGCCGATGATGCGCGCCGCGCACTCCTGGCCCACGACTGGCCGGGTAACGTTCGCGAGCTGCGCAACGCACTCGAGCGCGCAGTGGTATTGAGTGAGGGAACAGAGATCGGCGAGCAGGATCTTCCGGCAACAGTGGCACAAAACAGGAACGCGCTGCATCCAACAGACGCAGCGCTCGCCGACCTATCGTTCAGCGATGCGCGCGCCCGCGCCAACGATGCCTTTGACCGCGCATTCCTCTCCGCCGCTCTCGAACGTCACGACGGCAACATATCGAGCACAGCGAGAACGCTGGGCATCCACCGCCAAACCCTGCAAAAACTACTGAAGCGCCTCGAGCCAGACGATAGACGATAGACGATAGACGATAGACGATAGACGATAGACGATAGACGATAGACGATAGACGATCACTCGTACCGCAACGCCTGCATCGGCTCAACGCGCGACGCGCGCAATGCCGGGATGTAGCCGGAAGCAAACGCGACCGCCGAGAGCAGGATCGCCGCACTTGCAACAACGATCGGGTCGTGTCCCTTGAGTCCGAACAGCAGCGATTGAGCAGCGCTGCCGATTGCGAACGCTGCAGCAATGCCGATCGCGCCGCCGACCATCGTCATCCGCAGAACCTGGCCCATGACCATGCCACGCACGCGCGGGCCATCCGCGCCGAGCGCCATGCGCAAACCGAACTCACGGGTGCGCTGTGCGACGGTGTACGCGAGCATGCCGTACAATCCGATCGCTGCGAGAACTGTCGCGAGCACGGCAAACGTCGCGGCCATGGTGCTGATCATTCGGTCGAGGAAGACGTTGTCGAGCACCTGTTGCGGAAGCGTCTTCAGCTCTTCGATCGGGAGGTTCGGATCGACCCGCTTCAGCACAGTGGGAATCGTCTTCAGCAGCTGGCGCGAATCGCCCGTCGTACGCACGTAGAATGTGATGTTGCCGAGCGTTGTGTCCTGGCGCGCCGGCCGGAAAAACTGCGCAGGTACCTCGTCCTTCACTTCGCTGTATTTCGCGTTTTGGATCAGCCCGACAATCTCGATCTCGAGCTTGTCCTTGCCCTCGTCATTCATGTGCCTGCCCACGACGTCTGCTGCTGTGAACTCCCGACCCGCCAGAAGATGGATTCCGAGCGTGTGGAAGTATCCGGGTCCTACCGCGTTGAACCTCGAGCCGGCATCGGTGTCGGGATCCTTCTTGAAGCCTTCGACCGACACGTCGGTATTCCAGTTGTTACCCGCGAGCACGCGCACCAGGCCTGACGTAACGCCGGTCACACCCGGCACAGTGGCAAGCTCTTCTTCGAGGCGTTGAAACAGCTGCGCCGACCGCGCCGGTGTGTAGCCGTTCAGCTCGGGCGAAATACCGAACGTCACGACGTTCTCGACTTGAATCCCGAGATCGACGCGGCTCACGTTCCGCAGGCTCTTGATGAACAATCCGGCAGAGATCAGCAGCGCCATCGACAATGCGATCTGCGCGGTCACGAGCGTAGTGCGGAACCGCGCGGCTGCAAGGGCACCCGCGGGCTGGCCCGTATTCGCACGAATGGTTGCGATGAGATCTGAGCGCGTGCTTTGGAGGGCAGGGAACAGCCCGAATGCGATGCCCGTGATCAGCGATGCCGCTCCAGCAAACAACAGCATCGGCGTGCTCAGCTGGAGCTGCAGATTTGCCGCAGTGTCAGGCGGCAGAATTGATGCAACGCCAATCAGCGTCCAGCGCGCAACGGCCAGGCTCGCCAGCCCGCCGAGAAAGGCGAGGAGGCAGGATTCCGTGAGCAGCTGGGCGAGCAGCTGTCGGCGTCCCGCGCCAAGCGAAAGACGTACCGCCATTTCCATCTGCCGCCCGGCGGCGCGCGCGAGCAGCAGGTTCGCGATGTTTGCGCATGCGATGAGCAATACGATCGTCGTAATCGCGAGGAGCAGTGTCAGCGGAATCTTCGCTTCCTTATGCACCGAGCTCTGTCCGCGGCTGCCCATCTCCATCGTCATCGTCTTTACCCGGAACCGCTTCAGTGTTTGCGGACTGATGTCCTTTTGGAGCGGCACTTCGACATCGTTTACGATCGGCGTATAAAGACCATTCAGCGCGCTGCGCGCCTTCGCGAGCGTCATGCCGGGCTTCAGGCGGCCGAACACGTAAACCCAATAGTTGCGACGGTTCTCGAATCCCTTGAAGCCCGGGTCCAACACACCGCGCATCGAGATCGGCACGAACACCTGCGGACGCACGCCGAGCGTCGTTCCGCCAAAACCGTGCGGTGCCACACCGACGATCGTCATTGTCTGGCCGTTCACGGTGATCGTCTTGCCAATGACCGACGGATCCAATCCGAGGTGTGTCTCCCAGTACGCGTAGCTCAACACCGTCACGAAGTTCGCGCCGATCGCCTGGTCATCGCTTTGCGAAAGCAGTCTGCCCAGCGCGGGCTTGATGCCGAGGACGGGGAAATACGAGCCCGAGACCATCATGCCGTCGCCATTCAACGTCTGGTTGTGATAGGCGAGGTTGACGCCGAACGCACGGTGGGCGACGAGTCCGGCAAGCACGGCTTGACTGCGCTCCAGGTCCCTGAACATCGGATAGCTGAAGACCACGTCGCAGTCGCCGGCCTGCGAGCAGGACTGGCTTCCGGGCTTCGGTCCGGGCGCAGACAGGTTGATCAGCCGGCCCGGGTCCTCGACCGGCAGCGGACGCATCAGCATCTGGTCGAACAGCGAGTAAATCGCTGCGTTGGCGCCGATCCCGAGCGCGAGGGACGCGACGGCCACGGTTGTCACAAATGGCGTCTTGAACAGCGTCCGGAATGCCAGCTTGAGATTCGTCATAAAGTCGTGTCTCGTGGCTCGAGGCTCGTGGTAAAGCGTTCGTTTTGACTCTGAGGG
>JBBQYT010000376.1:0-3596 GCA_038208385.1 Longimicrobiales bacterium
GCAGTCCGGGTCAGCGCGGTGGGAAGATGTCATGGCGTGCGTCCGGTCGCGCGGGCGGCATATCAGTAGTTGCCGTCGATGTGAGCGTCGCGTCGCTGAAGACGGGGATGTACGAGCTCGTGTTGTCGGTGACGCCCGCCGGCACAGCGGACGTGTTGACTACCGCACGACGACTGCGGATCATCGACTAGAGGGGTACGTGATAGAGATAGCCGAGCAGTCCGCCGAATAGGATGTGCGCAATGAGATTGACGATCGGTGTGCCGCGTCCGTAGTGCAGTCCGAGAAACCCGGGCGGCTGCAGCTGCCGTGTTGGCGTAGGTCCTTGCAGCTCGCTGGCCATGCGCGGGTGCAGGCCCGGCAACGTCGGCAGGACGACGAGCATCATCAGCATCCCGTGACCCATCCCGAGCAGTGCGCCGATCAATAGCGTCGATCGTCCCATCTGATCGAAAATCGCTGCGTAAACAAATGCAAAGAGAATTCCGATAGCCATTTGCATTGCAGTGCCGACGGGCATTGCGAGGTTGCGATCGGACGTGAAGATGGTCCCGAGAATCAGCGGAAAGCTCACGCGCGTATAGCCCATGCCCTGCGCTCCCGCGAGCGTCATTGCCAGCAGTGCGGTGGCGAGAAATCCGGCGAGCAGGACGGCCAGAACGTTCATACCTTTTTCCCCATCGTCTCGGGATTTTGTTGCTCTGCCTTGCGAGGGTGTTGTCCCTTCGCTTTTGCAAGCGATACTGCGGCATTGATGAGACCCACGTGTGTGAACGCCTGCGGAAAGTTTCCGAGGGCCGCCCCCGATTTCACATCAATCTCTTCTGCGAACAGCCCCACGTCGTTCTGATATTTCAACAGCGCCTCGAAGTCCGCCGTTGCCCGCGTAACGTCGCCTGATCTCACGCGACAGTCGACGCCCCAGAAGCTACAAATGCCGAAGCCCGCCTCGCCAGGGGGAAGTCCATCGTCACGGTCACGATAGCGAAACAACAGTGGACCGACACCGAGTTTTTCATAGATCACGCGCATCGTGGACTGCATGCGCTCTGTTGTTGCGTCCACGTAGCCGGTGAATGCGAGCTGCAGCAGGCTGGCATCGACTGCGTCTCCGTCGAGTACGCTGACGTAACTGCCGAGCTGCTCATTGTAGCCACGTGTCTCGATCATTTCCCGAATCTCATCGCGATCACTCGCGAACTTTTCAGCGGGGATATCGAGATGTCCGCGCGCGTGCATCTGCAGCAGGCGGTCCAGTGCAACCCAGCACGCCGCCTTCGAGAACGTGTGGTGCGCTCGTCCGGAGCGCACTTCCCAGATGCCTTCATCGGGCTCGCGCCAGAGCTTGCAGACGGTGCCGCCGAGTCCGCGCAGCATGTGTGCCGTGTTGCGGTCCACGCGTCCGCCGCGCGCCACGAATCGAAACGCCGCATCGACGACGTTGCCGTAGACATCGAGCTGCAGCTGTTTCGCGGCGCCGTTGCCCACGCGTACGGGCTTCGAGTTGGCGTAACCGGAAAGCCACTTGATTGTATGTTCCCTGAGGTGTGTCTCGCCGAAAACATCATAGATGACCTGCAGCTCCGGCCAGGTGAGTCGCGTCGCGTGCATCAGCCAGGCGAGGAATGCGTGCGCTTCGGTATCGAATCCGAGCTCGAACAGTGCGCGCGTCGTGAGCGATGCATCGCGCAACCAGCAGTAGCGGTAGTCCCAGTTGCGAACATTGCCGATCATTTCGGGAAGCGATGTCGTGGGCGCGGCAACGACGGCGCCGGATGGCGCATACGTCATCAACTTGAGCGTGAGCGCACTGCGGATGACCTCACCGCGGTAGTCGCCCTGGTAGCGGCACTCGTCGCTCCACTGGCGCCACCATGCGATCGATGCGTCGATCTTGTGTTGCGCAGCGTCGCCGAACACCGGAAGCACGGCGGGATAGCCATGCGCGAAGGTCAGCGACACAAAGCGCCGATCGCCGGCACGCAGCGTCTCCGTTCCCCGCGCACCCGGTTCGCCGGCGCGCGTCGCGATGGCGAACTCGCTTCGCAGCGTCAGGAGATTCGGTCCTTCGTCGTAGAAAAGCCCGAGCATCCCCTTTTGCAGGAGCTTCGGAATTTCCTTCGCGTAATGCGGGCGCGGGTCGCAGAGCACTTCCATCTCGACCTCACCACTCACGCACTCGATCAACCGCAGCACTTCATGCTCGGGCCAGAGAATCTTGCGCTTCTCTTCCTCGGATGTCACCGGCATCACGTCTGTGAGGCACACAACTCCGGTCGAAGTGGTAAACGTCGTCCGAAGGACATTCGTGCGATCGACATAGCTACGACTCGTCTCGAAGTCCGCTGACGGCCGGATCTGGAATTTCCCGCCTTTGACAGGATCGAGCAGTGCAGCGAAAATCGACGGGCTGTCGAAGCGCGGGATGCACAGCCAGTCGATCGATCCCGAGCGTGAGACCAGTGCGGCGACGCGGCAATTGCCGATGATCGCGTAATCAACGATCGGTGCGTTCCCGGGGGCGCTGGTGCCGCTGGCGGGCAAATCGTGACGTGTGTCTTCCATGGCTGTGCCGCATATGCGCACCCGCCATGCCAGAAAGGAGAGAAGCGAGATGGTTCGGAAGTCTGTCGGTGGCTGCTGGAGTGGAAAAGACGATCCCCGGAAGTTCGTTGCGGGCATTCCTGAAACGGTCCCGCGTGCACGTTCGCTGAAACAGCTTTTCGAGGCGATGGCGTGTTGCACACGCTGTGACCTGGCGCTGGAGCGCACGCAGGTCGTGCCTGGCGTCGGCCCCGCTCGCGCCCGCGTGATGCTGATTGGCGAGGCACCGGGTGCCAGGGAGGACCTGGCGGGGGTGCCTTTTATCGGTGCAGGCGGCCGCCTGCTGGATCAGCTCCTCGAGCGCGGCGGCGTGAATCGCGCCGAGGTGTTCGTGACGAACGTTGCAGCGTGCAGACCGCCCGGAAACCGCGCGCCGCTGCCAAAGGAAATCGCCGCGCACGCGCCATGGCTCGAAGAGCAGATTCGACTGGTCAAGCCGGACGTCATCACGACGCTCGGCCGCGTGCCGCTCACGTACTTCATTCCGAAGGCAAAGATCACACAGCTTCACGGACAGGTTCAGCACATCGAGCGGGACGGCCGGGCGACCCTGCTGCTACCTACGTATCACCCCGCAGCTGCGCTCCGGAACCGTGAGTTGATTCCGGATATGGAAAACGATTTCAGGGAGTTGGTGAAACTGCTGGAGGGTTAACTCTCGCGCGCGTTGGGGCGTCCGGGACCAGTTGCTGCACGCTGCGTTGAGGTTTCCTTGCGATACGGTGTGCGCACGGCCTGCGGTGCGCTCTTCCGCTGCCAGAGCCAGACGCCGAGCCCCACCATCGCGATGCTCGCCACCTGCGAAGTGGACATCCCAAGCACCACGCGGTCGCTTTTGGCGCGCAGGATCTCGATCAGGAACCGCTCGATGCCATACAGGAACAGGTAGGCGCCGAAAAGCTGGCCCGGGCGGAGCTTGCGGGAAGACAGCTTCCAGAGCACGCCAAACAGGATCGTGGCGGCAATGACCTCGAAGATCTGGGTGGGCCATA
>JBBQYT010000377.1:0-3596 GCA_038208385.1 Longimicrobiales bacterium
GATCTTGCCGGGAAACTCCACGACGTGCTCTGCGTAGTGCAGAAATGTCGCAGTATCATGATCGGAGCCGAGCAAAACAATCCGGCCGTCGAGTTGGACCAGTCTGTCGAGCGGAGTGTCCAAACCAAATGCAAAATTCCACGGATGCGCGGCGAGGATATGCTCCGAGTTCGGTCCAATTGCTGCGAAGCGCGTAACGTGTTGATTCACGCGCACGCCAGGATGACTCCGGAAGAATTCCGCGAGCGCGCCAAAATCACGCGCCGCCTTCGCAGCCTGCGGATCGTATGCAGGCATCTTCTCCAGTACTTCCGCTTCCTCTTCCGCCGTCAACACACCACGGCCGACGTCGTCGTAACCATCCGGCGATCCCACATACATCAGGACAGTCCCAGCCTCACCGACGGCATCGCGCAGCGCGAGATGAATCTGGTCCGGCCCACCCGCAATGGCTCCTACCGAACGCACCGACGCGTGCAGCATTATCGTTTCGCCTTCGGCGACGCCCAAGCGGCGAAAGTCATCAGCGAGCTGTCGTCTCGAAACCAACGCTACGCCACCTCGTGTGCAATCAATTCCAGCACGCGGTCGATCTCACTCACCGGGTTGTAGACGAATGGTGAGAGCCGCATCCAGCCGTAATCGTATTCGCCGATCACACGTGTGCGAACATTCGCCGCACTCGCAAGGCGCTTCTGCAGCTCGAGCGACTCCAGTCCGTCGACCTTGAACGTCACCATGCCCGCCACCATGTCCGCTCTTGCAGGCGACATAATCCGCACGCGCGGCATTGCGGCAAGTCCGTCGTGCAGGCGCTGACGCAGCACCTCTGCACGCGCCTCGACCCGGTCCCGTCCAATCGCTTCATGAAACTTGATGGCGGCGAGGAGTCCGGCCATGCGCGATTCGTCGAAGGAGCCCAGGTGATTGAATCGCTGGGCACCCAGCTTGAGATTGTCCCAGTCGCCGGATGCGAGTGTTGGCCACAGCTTCGTGCGCCAGCTCTCGCGTATGTACAAAAAACCTGTGCCCTGCGGCGCCATCAGCCACTTGTGCGGTGACGACGCGTAGAAATCCGGATCGATGTCGCGCATGTCGACGCGCACGAGACCGGGCGGATGGGCGCCATCGATTACCGAAATGATGTTGCGCTCACGGCACAGCGTCGCAATCTGCTTCACGGGCATCACCGTGCCAGTCGTGAAGTTGACGTGTGACATCGAAATCACGCGCGTGCGCGGTGTGATCGCGTTCTGGAATATCGAGACGATCTCTTGCGGATCGCTTGCAGGGACCGGCAGCTTCAGCTGTTTCAGCACGACGCCACGCCGCGCAGCAATCAATTGCCAGCAACACAGCCCGCCGATGTGCTCGTGCGTTGTCGTGAGGACTTCATCGCCTTCGTTCAGCTCCAGACCGTTGGCGACGAAGTTCATGCCTTCCGTCGTGTTGCGCGGGAATACCAGACCATCGCAATCGGCATTGATCAGATCGCCGAGCGCATGCTCGAGCTCTTCCCAGTCGACGCCCGGCGGATACGTCATCGCAACGCGTCGCATGTGCTCGACCGCCGCATCGAACACTACGCGCGGCTGCGGACCGAGCATGCCGATGTTCAGGTAGATGCGATCGTCCGGGATCAGAAACTCTTTGCGGAGCTTGATCCAGAACGCCTCGTCATCGCCGTCAGGCGAAATGATCTGTTGTGCAACGCGCGCGCGTAACTCCTCGATGTTGCGCGGCCACGCGAGTGCAGCGGCAGCCAGCGTCGAGTGACGAAGGAATTCACGCCTGGTCGGGCCCATTTCATCATTCATGACCTGCACCGTGCCTGATATTAGGCCGACTCGTTGCCTGACCGTTACTTCCGTACCTGCATTGCACTGACATCGGCATGGCACCTTCCCCGCTGGCCCTTCCAACGCACACTCAACCGAGAACAATCCATGCAATACACCATGTACGCGGTTGCGGCCGCTGTGCTGCTCAAGAACAGCTTCATCTTCGGCGGGTCGGCCGACGGAAACGGCCTGATGAAGTACAGCGACGGCACATTCACGATCCTCCTGAACAACGAGGACAACTTCGCGGTGTCGCGGATCAAGCTGGATGCCACGTTCAAACCCATTTCCGGCGAGTATGTCCTGAACTCGATGTTCCCAACCAGACGCTGTCTCCCGACAGCCTGCATCTCAGCAAAGCCGACAAGCAAGCGCTCGTGTCATTCCTCCGAACACTCTCAGCTCCGAGCTAGCGCAAAAAGCCAATACACAACCGCAAGACCCGCCAGAAATCCAATCGCGATCAAAAACCGACGGCGTTTGCGATATCCGGGCGCTCGTGCTGTGCAATGCGGACAGAAAAGCGCGTCGTGGATGACCAGCTTCCCGCACCACACGCATCTCACGTACTTGTATGCGCGTTTGTTCGCGCCGCCCTTGCTCCGTTGATCCAGCATGACTCAAAATGTTACAGGGCCCGCGAATTGGATGGGCAAATGCCTGCCCATCTTTTGAGCGTCGCATGTCTTCGACCGCTGGCTTGTCTCCGCAGGAGGCGCTGGCGGCAGAACGGAATGGCGATGCGCGCCAGACGCCTGGACTCGCCATAAGGGACCCATGCCTGTATCTTGCCGCCCCTATGGCTTCAACTACCGCATTTCTAAGACAATACCTGCGCCCGCGCGATGGCGTCGTCGAGACGATCGAAACCACGTACCGGCGCGGCGAAGAAGTGTTGCCCGCCACGGTGTTTCGGCCCGTTGGCGCACGTAAGCCGCTGCCCGGGTGGGTCATCCTCCACGGTCTCACGTGGTCCGGCCGCAAACACCCCGCTTTGATCAAATTTGCCAAAGCGGTGTCCGCGAGCGGATCGGTGGTCATGATTCCGGAGATCCCGGAGTGGAAGAACCTGCACGTCGCCCCGCGAATCACGACGGAGACGATTGCCGCTGCGTGCGTCGCGCTGCACGACAGGGATGACGTCATCCACGAACGGACCGGTCTGATCGGCTTCTCCTTCGGAGCAACGCAGGCGCTGGTATCGGCTACCGACCCGACGGTCGAGCGGACGATCAAGGCGATCGCGGCGTGGGGCGGCTACTCGGACATGCATCGACTGTTCAGGTTTGGAATAACCGGGGAATACGACGTCGATGGCGTGAACTACCACATGGCGCCGGATCCGTACGGCGGGTGGGTGATGGCGGGCAACTACCTGACGCACATGCCCGGACACGAGAATGATGAGGCGATCGCGAAGGCAGTCCACAAGCTGGCCATGGCTGCCGGCGAGTCGGGCGTGAGCTCGTGGATGCCGCAGTTCGATCCACTCAAGCTGGAGCTGCGCGCACAGCTGAGTCCTTCGCAGCACGAGATGTTCGATTTGCTAGCGCCACAAACAACGGCGCCGCCGCCGGACATCGAGCGGGCGCGCGAGCTGTCGGCGCAGCTTGCAGACGCAGCGCTGTCAGCGGATCCGTTGCTCGACCCAACGCCGTTCCTGCCGAAGCTGAGGATAAAAACATTCGTAGCGCACGGACGCGATGATCGGCTCGTGCCCTTCACGGAAAGCGTTCGGCTGCATCGCGCCCTTCC
>JBBQYT010000378.1:0-3594 GCA_038208385.1 Longimicrobiales bacterium
AATGTCGTTGCAACAGCGAGAAAGGGCTGGGCGAGGAACAACAGTCCGGCCCAGAGCGAATAGAGTACGTTTACCATCCGCCCCTGCGGCACGATACCATTCTTCATGAAAGCGATGGCAACCAGGACAATGAGAAGCTGCGGCGCGTAGGCATACGCCAGCACGGCCACTCCCCGACGCCATTGGCCACGCGAAAGTGCAACACTGCTCTCGAGCGCGTCACGGAGTCCCGCGCGCTCCAGCACGACAAAATGCTGTGTGAACATCAGCCGCAGCCATAGGATCAACGCAGGAATGATGAACATGCTCAACACGCTGACGGCGCCCCACACCAGGACCGTAGTACCGAGGAGTGTCGGAAAGAGCGTCGTCGTAACGAGCTTCAGTGTCTGTCCGATGTTCGGTCGCCGGCCCGCCGCCAGGTCTCCAATCTGAACGATTGCCGCCGCGCTTGCGAAGGACATGAGCAACCCGGCAAAGATGCCTGCACACACGATGACAGCCTGATGCCCAGTTCGCACTGCTGCCCAGGTGAGGACACCTCCTATGGCAGCGGAGATAATGAACGGATCGAATACAGCATTGAAATGCGTGCGCATAATCGTCGTCGTGTCGCGTATGACCTCGCGCAACGTTCGCGCACGCACAAAAACGAATCTGCCAGGCGATGGCGGCTCGGGCTTTTGAATCCCGGTGCTCTGCCTTGAGCGGACGAGCGGTGTTCCCGTCATTGTCGCTTCAGCTCCTGGAGGTAGCGGCCAGGGTGATTCAGGAAGTCTCGCGTCAGGTTGACGTGGTCGAGGTCATCGTACGCGACTTCGGCGATCGGCAATTCGTCGAAGCTGTAGATCGTCGCTTCCGGAAACGCGAGCAGGATCGGCGAATGCGTCGCAATGATGAACTGCGCCTCCTCTTCGATCATTTCCATCAGCATTGCAATCAGTGCAAGCTGGCTTTGCGGTGAGAGCGGTGCTTCAGGCTCGTCGAGCAGGTACAGACCCCCCGGTACGAATCGGTTGCGAAACAACTTTAGAAAACTTTCGCCATGC
The DNA here is from genome assembly GCA_038208385.1 of Longimicrobiales bacterium. GTDB lineage: Bacteria > Gemmatimonadota > Gemmatimonadetes > Longimicrobiales > RSA9 > JBBQYT01. Next base: position 1,050 of record JBBQYT010000378.1, read on the forward strand.
GATTGTGCATCGGGATCGACGCCATAGCGCTTTTCCATGTCAGCCAGTGATGCAGCGAGCGGTCCCTGCGCGAGACCCAGTGCGTACGTCGAGCGCTCGAGCTTTTCGTATTCTTCAGCGTTCTCGCGCATGCGCTGCTGCAGGTCGACCCGTTCCTGCGCCAGGCGCTTCGTAAAGCCGAAGAAATCTTCCGCTCGCAGAAAAAAGCCGCGCCGCGTGCGATGCTTCCATACGAGTTTTAGCGAGCCCGCAAACGCGCGCTGGGATGCGAGCGTCGCATCGCGCGCGATGTCCGCACCGCCGACCGTCGGAAGACCGGCTGCAGCTGCGATCGCCTCCATCAGCGTCGACTTGCCGGATCCGTTCTCGCCTACGAAAAAAGTGACTGTCGAAAGCGTGAGACTGTGCAGTGAAGCAATAGCGGGAACGTTGAGTGGAAACGCGGCGTCAGACTGGTCCTTTCGCTGCGCGCGGGCAGCCCGCGAGACGCTGCTGAGATGCAACATCCTGGATCAGGCGTCCCCTTGAACCGTCACAGTGGACTGCAACGCCGCATGCGCGACAACAACCTGCCCCGCCATCTCCGCCAGCTGCGCGCCGCCAATGCGCACGACATTCTTCCACTCGAGCTCCGCCGCGAGTCGATACGAAGCCTCGAAGAACGCGTGCTTACGGCCGCCCCATACACCCCACAACACTTCCGCGGAAACGAACTCACCAGTACGAACACAGTCGAGTGAACGTGTCGAGATCCCGAGACCGAGCGCACACCATTTTGCGACGGTCGCTTCCGCGCTTTCCATCAACAGCTTTACAGCAGACCAGAACGCGCAACGCAACGGATCGGGCGTGTGATGACTCATCCACGGCGACCACGGTGCATCGGCCGCGTAGCCAATACCCAGCGGAGTGACGTCGACGGATGAAGTGATTCGCTCTTCGAGACTCATGCGGATGTCGATCGACATTACGTCGTCATCGATCAACATCGCTCCCGCAAGAAAGTTGTCGATCTCTGCAGTGTTGCCGAATTTCTGAGCAGCGCTTGCTGCAGTGCAGACCGGACATGGAACCGACGTACCACTCGCATCCGTCGGCAAACCCGCAGGCAGGAGCGTCTCCAGCCAGCGTGCAGCATGCCACGGCAACGCCTCAAAGCCGCTGAATCCTTGCGCCGCCATGGCCCTCCAGAAGCAGGTACATTGATTGTCTTCTACTGACAGGTTACGTCCCTGCAGCGCGCGATACAACAAAAGCGTGCGGAGAACCCGTCAAAGATGGCCCCGCCCTTTGCGTAAACGGCGCTTTTACTACATACTTATAGCTTGGGTAGTCCAACCTTTGGCCGGGCACGTTTCGGCGTGACCGCGCCTCCAATGCTCCTGATGGTGGGGGAAAAATGCGGAAAACATTGTTTGTCGCGGCAACGATTGCCGCACTGGCAGCTCCCGTCTGTGTGCGCGCGCAAGCCAGCTTTGGCGTTGCTGCGCGCGTAGGTACGCTCGGACTGGGCGGCGAAGCAGATGTAAAGATTACGCGTTTCATCGGTGTGCGTGGCGGCCTGGGCGTATTGCCGCTCCATCCTGAAGCCGATGTCGGCAGCATTCATTACAAGGTCGACCCGCCGAAGACGATCGCGAACGTCGGCATTGATGTGTATCCGATGGGCGGTGTGTTTCGCCTGAGCGGTGGCTTGTTCTTCCGTCAGGAAGCAAAGCTGACCGGCGTTTCGACGAGCACGCAGAGCTACACGTTCAACGGCACGTCGTACACGGCATCGAACGTCGGCGCTGTGGTTGGCACGCTCGAGAAGGCTTCCGCGAAGCCGTATGCGACCCTCGGCTTCGGTCGTGGCAGCGGCCGCGTCGGCATGTTGATCGAGGCAGGCGCTGCATTCACGAGCCAGCCCAAGTTCACGCTGGTTGCGACAGGCCCGCTCGCGAATGACCAGACCCAGGCCGGCGTCGTCTTCCGCCAGAACCTCGCCGCCGAACAGGTTAAGGCTCAGGACAAAGTCGACAAGTACCTGAAGTTCCACCCGATCGCATCGGTCGGCATTTGGGTCGGAATCTAACTGCAGGGATTTGGGATTAGGGATTAGCGACTGCAAACAAATAAAACGGCCGGCATTTTTTGCCGGCCGTTTTATTTGTCCACCGTCCCCGTCAAGGTTTCCTGCGCGATGCAAACCAACGCAGCAGTCTCACGAGTGGCGGGAATGGTCGCGGCTGCCACTCGACTCCTTTGGCGTATGCCTCGGCGCGGTCGAGCGCATCTTCAACCAGTGCATCGTGCAGCGGGCGATAGAACAGCGCCCACTTTACTTTTGCCATTCCGTGGGCATCCATTCGGAGTATGTGTCCGAGCACCGATTCGCCGGCGCTGGTGCGCTCGAGAAGAATCTCGTGGCTGCCATCGAAGCCGAATGGTGCAGTGAACCCAAAGACTACGCTCCGGCCAGGCATATAATCCTTGACGAAGTATCGAATCGGACCGTGCCCGCCCTTTGCGCCGCGTTGCAGCGCCGGCACCATCGTCATGGGCG
>JBBQYT010000379.1:0-3587 GCA_038208385.1 Longimicrobiales bacterium
GGATTCCTTCATGAGGATTTTCGCCAATTCGATGACAGATGTCTCAGCGCCAGTGCCGACGTTGAACGCGCGCGAATCCGGCTCCGCGCCGGGCGGCAGCTCGAGATCGGTGAGCAGCATGTTCGCGTCCACGACATCGCCGACGTACGTGTAGTCTCGCGTCTGTGTGCCATCGCCAAAAACGGTGAGCGCCTGACCATCGCGCAGCCTGCTCGCGAATATGGCTACTACTCCCGCTTCGCCGTGTGGATCCTGGCGCGGACCGAACACATTTGCATAGCGCAGGGCCACGTAGTCGAGTCCGTGAATGCGCGCATAGTAGTAGAGGTAGAGCTCGCCCGTGAGCTTTGCGACGCCGTACGGCGAAAGCGGCGCTTTGCGATACGTCTCGGGCGTCGGCCGAATATCCGGCTCGCCATACACGACGCCGCCGGACGAAACGAACAGCACGCGCCGCGCACCATGTCGCCTGACACATTCGAGTACGTTCAGCAGGCCATCGATGTTCACCGACGCATCGAAGCGCGGCTCGGCAACGGACCGCCGTACATCGGGCTGCGCAGCGTGATGACTCACGATGTCGAATCCGCCGGCCTCGACGAATACATCGTTCAGGCGATCATCCTGCAACGACATGTGGATGAACGTGGCCTGCGCGGGCACGTGCTCGCGCTTTCCGACGGACAGGTCATCGAGCACCCACACGCTGTCACCGCGCGCGATGTACGCGTCGGCAACGTGACTGCCGATAAAGCCGGCACCGCCGGTCAGCAATACCTTCGCCATTCCACCCCCGAACTGAACCAAAGTGACTAGTGGCTGGTGGCTAGTTGATTTTCGAGCGCCGAATATACGAACGGGCGCCCGAAAGCGCCCGTTCTTGTACTGGTGCTGCCTTGTCCCCTGCTCGTTACTGCATCTTCTTGCTGACACGAATCGGCAGGCCGGCTTTGAGCGCAGCGTAGCGCAACGACAGGATGCGTGCGGTCGCGCCGTGATCATCCACGCGAACCACGCGCATGCGTGCGATCGGCTCTGCCGGCTCCTGCAGATTCTTGTCGCTTACATCCCTGCGCACCGGCGCGTAAGCCATCAGCTCATCCCCCAGCTCGAGTCCCTGCTCCTTGCCGAGTGTCACGAACGCAACATCGCCGAGCGCAATCAACGGATGCTGCTCCAGGAAATCGACGATCGAGCCAACCGGGCCATCCTCGATCGCCGACGGCAGACCCCTCGCCTCCGGCGGCATCGAGTCCAATGGAATGGCGAGGAAGCCGGGAATGACCTGCCGGAACTGGTTGGTCAGTGTACCGACCATCACTTCGCTGGTCAGGCTGTCGACGCGCACGATGCCCGCAGGAAGAACCACAAAACCCTTGTCCTTCACCTTCCGGAACAGGCTCACGATCAGCAGGCGATCCCCCTCGACCGGCTTCGTAGTGCCGGGCGCGTACTTGATGTAGACGCGGTTGTGCGGGTGGAGCGTTTGCGACAAGTGCTCCTTCACGGCAGCCGGATCGATTGCAGCGACGAGACGGCCGACGGCCGGAACGTGCGATGCCTCGGACAGCCACGGCGCTGCATAGAACTCGTGCGGCGGCACTGCCCACGGCTCGACGACAGCCTGCTCGGCCAGCTCCGTCGCTCTCGGCGGCTGATAGAAAACCGATGGCGCGTCCGGGCGCGGAGACTCCTGCACCCCGGGCAGAGCCGCCGTCTGGCAGCCGGGCGGAATCACCAGCTGCTCCGTGGGAATGATGAGATTGGGATTGCGAATGGACGCGCGGTTTGCCTGATAGATGCACGGCCACAGGAACGGATTGTTCAGGTAGGTCTTCGCAAGGTCCCACAGCGTGTCGCCATGCTTCACGACATGCTGCTTCTCCTGCGCCGAAGCGCCGCCCGGAAGCGCGCAAACGAGCGATGCGCCAAGAAGGCCAATCGTCGCCCAATAGGTCGTCGTCTTCAACGCCACGTCATCTCCTCCGTCAGAATGGGAGGTCGTCGTCGATCAAGGGACGAACGCGCTCCTCGCGCGGCTCATCCCCCGGCCGCCACATCGGTGGCTCGTTCCGCGCTTCCACCAACGGGATCACCTCCAACGCATTGATCTCCGTCACCGAACGCGTACGGCCCGCTGAATCCTGCCAGCTCCGATACTCCAGCGACCCCTCGACGTAAACCCGATCGCCTTTCCGAACACTTCGCTCGACCGCCTGCGCCAGAGCATCCCAAGCCACTACCCGATGCCAATCTGTTCTCTCGGGATCCTCGGCCTTGTTCACCCGCCGGCTCGTCGCCAGCGAAAAGGTCGCCACCCGGGCACCGCTGGACGTTGTCCGAAGCTCGGGATCGGCTCCTGCATGGCCGATCAGTACCGCCTTGTTCATACTGCGGCTCATTTGTCGATCTTGATCCGTGTACAGATCGCGAGACGGTGACCTGCCTGCGCGGCGGTCTCCAGACCGCTGCGCCCGTCACGAGCTTCGCCCAGTCTCATCCGCAAAAAATTGCCAGTTCTTACCCACGTCGCACGAGCCGAAGATAGGCCGCAACTACGGTCGTGTCAATCGAATGTTGGGTTAGGGCACTACATCTGTTTCAATCGTTTTCTGCATTACGAGCGCATCTTCGAGCGGCTCGAGATAGTAGTTCTTGCGACGACCGACCTCGCGGAAGCCGTATTTCGTGTACAGACCGCGCGCAACGGTGTTCGAGATCCGCACCTCCAGGAACATCTCGCGGACCTCCCTTTCGACGGCGCGCTCGACGACGCGGGCGAGGAGGCCGCTGGCGATTTTCTTGTGGCGCCAGTCGGGAGTTACGGCGAGGTTTCCGAGCTCGCCCTGGTCGATGACGGCCCAGAAGGCGGCATAGCCGACAAGCTCGGGCCCGGCCTGGGCGACGAACATGTCGGCATCGGAGCGGCGGAGGAGTCCCTGAAAAGTGGCTTCGCTCCAGGGCATCGTATACGACAATCGTTCGATCCTCATGACGTCGCGCAGGTCCACGGAATGCATCGGCCGAATGATGAGCGGGGAGGTCATGCGCGCATGCGCTCCGCGCCCGAGTCGCGCAGGTATTCGGGCTGCCAGTCGCGCGCGTCATCGACTTTTCCCTGCCCGGGTGCGATGTGCGCGAGCCAGAGGAGCGCGGATGCGTGCGCAACGGCGATGTGGGCTGGCGCGACAACGCCGCCACGCTCTTCGATCATGCCGCAGTAGCGAAGAGCACCTTCGCCGACGAACGTGGCGTTCCACGGGAGCGTCATTGCGAGTATTTCGCGCAGGTAGGACGCTGTGGGCGCCAGCAGTGTCTCGATACGCTTGAAGTCGGGAAACCGGTAACACGCTGCGTAGACTTCACCGCGTCGAGCGTCGAAGAGGGCGCAGACGGGCTTGTCGGCGAGGCCCGCGCTCGCTGCGAGTGAAAGCAGTCCGGAGTAGGCGTAGACGGGAATGTTCAGCGCGTGCGCGAAGCCTTTGACGGTCGCGGCTGCGATGCGAATTCCCGTAAACGATCCCGGGCCGCCCGCGACGACGAGGCCGGCGATGTCGGTTCGTTGCACGGCTGCGCGCGCAAGCAGA
>JBBQYT010000380.1:0-3585 GCA_038208385.1 Longimicrobiales bacterium
GCCGCGCTTACACAACAATTCAGCCAGGGTGAACAATGGCAATCTGTCGCGATATGGCCAGTGTTAATGCGAGCGCAAATCCTGACAACAACACCGCTCTCGGCGGCCATGTTACGCAGCACATCTACGGAATGAGGCCACCCGTCGGTTCGACGCAGGCCGGCAAGACCGTTGTTTGCGGGCAAGGGCAAATTTGAGGCTGCATGGCGTCAGTACCGGTATCACCCGAACCCGCGCAATTGTGGCGGCGGCGGACAGGCTCAGCAGAGCGTAAGCCTCCAGGCGCTCGGCATGACCTGGCTCGATGCATACTCCTGCACGGCTGCAAATGGCTTTGGTGAGTGCACCCAATACACTGCGTATGTCGCGGAGTCCGTGTTTTTTGGATTCCTGCTTATCGGCCGCAACTGGATTCTCAACACGTGCTTTCCGGAGCCGATGACGTGACCATTGGTGACGATCCGCCGAACGTGAATGGCTCCTTTCGGCTGGGCGTCGTCGGGATTTGATCCATGGTCCGCCGAGCGTCCTGCCGAAGGATCTATTCGCTCAGCTGTATCCTTTTGCTGCGTCGATGTAAAAGGCTTTTGCAATTTGCCGCAACGCAGTAGACTGTTTCGCCGTGACGTCGCCCCCGCCCCCGACGCCGGGTCCGTCCATCTGCCTGCTTGAGCGCCAGTCCTCCCCCAAGACTCGCCGACGACCTGCACTTTCACACCCCCACCCAGATGAGGCCACATGTTCACACCGAGAAGCGCAGCGCTGACCGCGTTTCTAGCCGCCGCATGCGTACTCGCCGCATCACCGTTGCTCCCGCCCACTCGACCACCGCTTCCCGGAGGCGCCTGCGCATTCCAGCCGATCGATCCAGCAAAATGGGGTAACCAGGATTTTCAAAACCCGCCGGATGTTCGTTCTGTGAATGGACGCCTGACGGCGACGTTGATCGTGGGTTATACGGACCCTGCGCGCACGACGATCGCCGGCTGTCACGTGACGCTGCGCACGTACAACGGCGCTTTGGTAGGACCAACTTTGCGCGCAAAGCCCGGCGATGTCATGAGCATCCTGCTCGACAATCGTTTGCCGGTCGAGCCGCCCGCGCTCGTCGCCGAACAGCTCGAGCAGGAGTCGAGTCAGGCATTCATTGACACCGAGCCGCATTCGTTCAATACGACGAATCTGCACACGCACGGATTGCACGTCTCGCCGGTTGGCAACAGTGACAATGTGCTGCTTGCGATCCAGCCGCAGACGAAGCTGCAGTACCAGATCGCACTGCCGCCAGACCATCCGGTCGGTGCCTACTGGTATCACGCGCACGGTCATGGCTCGACGGCAATCCAGGTCGGGAGCGGAATGGAAGGCGCCATCATCATCGAGGATGATTCGCTGCGCATTCCCGCAGCACTTCGCGAAGCGAACAAGCACGACAAGGTGATGAACATCCAGACGATCCTGTACGACACCGCCGGCAAGGCGAATAACATCGCCGCGTTTTTCCCCGACAATCCGCAGACCGATACAATGTGCATGAAGGGCAACCCGGGTTGCACGTGGCAGAACTCGAATCGCCGGACGACGATCAACGGCCAGGTCGTGCCCGTCATTCACATGCAGCCCGGTGAAGTGCAACGCTGGCGTTTGATCGATGCGGGCTTCCGGGAGTCCATCGAATTCAATGTTGAAGGGCATCCGTTGTACGAGATTGCAACGGACGGCGTCTACATGGGCCGCATCGACAAGTGGGCCGCAGGCCAGCCGATCGATCTCGAGCCAGGCTACCGGAGCGATGTGCTGATCAAGGCCAGCAACACACCCGGCACCTATCGCATATTCGATGCAGCGACACCGGCACGACGTTCGCTGCGCGCAGGCGTCGCAGAAAACACGGAAGTCATCGCACTCCTGCGCATTGCGGGCGCGCCATTCAACATGGCCTTGCCGACCAGCGCCGAGATGGCACCGCTCGCGCCATTCGGCAAAACCAATCTCCAGGCGACTGCGGATGGCACACAGCACGCCCTCTTCTGGATCGGCGGAAGTCCCGATACGCTCGACCAGCGCGCGTATTTCCAGATCAACTATTCGGCGTTCAACCCGAGCCGCATTCGCTACCTGCAGCTCGGCGCGACAGAACAATGGGTGCTCAGCACCGTCGGCTCGCCGCACGTATTTCACATTCACGTGAATCCCTTTCAGGTCGGACGCACCGCGCCCGATGGTACGCAGGAAACCGTCTGGAAGGACACGCAGCTCATTCCCGCAGATTCGACAATCAACATGTACACGCACTACACAGACTTCATCGGGCAGTTCGTCATCCATTGCCACATCCTCGATCACGAGGATCTCGGCATGATGGAAGTCGTAGAAGTCATCGGCGCAAATCCATCGACACCACGCACATCGACGTCGATGAAGGCTTCACCTGCCGGCGGAATGCAACCACACAACCGCTGATGGCAAGCGATGGCTGTGCTGCGAGTGGCCGCCATGGCTGCTCGCAGCGCGCCCTGCAGCTGCCGGGCTGCACCTGAAGCCTCGGGGCTGCACACCAAACCATCGCCAGAAACGTTGTTCTCATTCTCCCGCAGCACATTCCGCATCATCACCGGCACGGACCCACGGTTGCCTTGTAGCACTCCGTCAACGCGAGCTTCTTCAACGCGAACGGAGCACTACCATGAAAACACCATGTATTTTCTTGTTGATCGTTGCAGCCTCTCTGCGCTTTGCAGGGCGCGCTGCAGCACAAACTCCAGCACCAGCGGATCCGGCCGCTGCATTACACGAGTGCGTTCGTCTGGCAGAGGCGCCAGGCACGGATGAGAAAGTCGGCAAGGCTGCAGCCGAGCGCTCCGAGCAGTTCTACCGCGAGCAGGTGAAGCTCAATCCGAATAATCTGGAGGCGAGGACTTCACTGGGAGAGACGTTGAGCCGGTGCCGCATTCCGTACGCCGGAATGATGCAGAAGCTGTCTCTGGTCGAAGAATCCAGCAAACTCTTCCAGGGTGTCCTCGCCGCGGACAGCACGAGCTGGGAAGCGCGCTTCATGCTCGGCATGAACTACAAGAACGTGCCCGCATTCCTCGGGAAGACCGATGATGCAATCGAGCAGCTCGAGCATGTGATTGCCCAACAGGGCGCCCGCTCGGACAAGCCATTTTATGCGCTGCCGTACATCCATCTCGGCGATCTGTATGAGCGCACCGGCCGCAACGCCCAGGCAGCTGCATTGTGGCGTCGCGGCGCAGCACTATTCCCGAACGAGCCGCGTCTGCGCGAGCGCGCCGCAAGAGTGCTGTCCGTTGCACCGGCTTCAGCACAATACGTTGTACCCCAGGTATACGCCCTCTCGCCGCTCACAGTCGAAGCCTCGAACTATCAGCTCAATGCCGCGCGCAGTGGTGCGTCGCTCAAGCGACTCGATGTCATCACACTGCCAGGCGGAACCGGCGACATGCTGTCGGCATTGCAAACATTGCCCGGTGCTACACGTGCAAGCGACGGCAGCGATCTGTACGTACGCGGCGGTGAAGCGGCCGAGACGGCGATCATTCTCGACGGCGGCCGTGTGCCGTT
>JBBQYT010000381.1:0-3585 GCA_038208385.1 Longimicrobiales bacterium
GTGCGCTGCTGCGCTAACAGTTGAGTTCCTGTTGCGAGAGCAGCGAAAAGGAACGCTAATGCCCTGAGACTTCCTCGCATCAACACCTCGTAATCGGCATCCTCGCCGCATATCGCTTTGTAGAAACGAATACAGTCATACATGCAACGTTCGTGCGTTGATTTCAGGCGCGAGTTTTGTTGCAGTGCGGGAGCGCTTTATTGCATGGACAGGAGGAAGGCGTTGGAAACTGGTGTGGATGCTTAACGGACAGTTCGTTGATCGAGGACGATTTGACTGCCTATAAAGCGTGATACTGCGGAGTTTCTGAGGCGGCGAGTTTGAAATCGATCAATTTGCAGACATGTCCGGATTGCGACATCCAGGTTATTCAAGAATTATTTCACCGCGGAAGACGCAGAAGACGCGGAAGGCGGTCAATCCGCGTCATCGGCGTCTTCCGCGGTGGATAAATGTCTGGATGAAGTCACGATGTCGGTTTCTTCCTGGCGAAGTCACCCGCTTTGACGGTGACGAACTTGTCCGGGTCGATGTACGTGCGAATTGCCGATGCGATTTGTTCGGGCGTCAGCTTAGAAACCTGTTTCTCGAAGTTGGCATCGAACTGCAGTGTACGTCCGAGATACAGTGAGTTGGTGAGCGACCGTGCAAGCGATCCATCCTGCGCGCGCTGGACCTGGCGTGATTGCAGGTAGCCTTCCTTTGCTTTTTGTACTTCTTCGGCAGTGAACCCATCCTTCAATGCGCGATTCATTTCCTCGACGTATGCAACCTCGAGGCGGGTTGCGTTTTCGGGAGCGTAAATCGCGTTCGCGATGTACTCCGAGTTCTTGTCCCACGAGCTGCCAATCAGGAACGAGCCGACACCGTAGCTGAGTCCTTCTTTCTGTCGGATGCGTGCGGCAAGCCGCGAATTGAGGAAGCCGCCGCCGAGCATGTAGTTGCCGAGGACGATTGCAGCGTAGTCAGGATCGTCATCTCGAATGTTCATGTTGACACCCGAGAGAAACATCGCATTCGCTTTGTCCGGGGTCTCGATGGACAGGTTCGTCGCGGCAATATCCTTGTAGGGCGAGGGAACGCGCTGGAATGGCTGGGGGCTTTTCCAGTCGCCGAAGATGTCGGTCACGATCTTCGTCACCTGGGCACCATCGAAATCACCGACGACAGCCATCTGGCCGTTGCTTGCGCCATAGAGATCGTTGTAGAGCTTGCGGACTGACTCAGGCTGTGCGGCGTTCAGATCGGCGATCTGCTCATCGATTGTCGGTGTGTAGTGGGGATCGCCCTTTGGCCATGGCGACATCACACGCTGGAAGGCCGTAAACGCGACCGTCTCGGGTTCGGACTTCTGCTGCTCGATGCCTGACAGCTCTTCCTGTTTCAGCTCGGCGAATTCCTTTGCGTCGAACGCGGGCTCGCGCAACACCTCGCCCAGCAGCTTGAGTGCGGCGGGCAGGTTCACGCCGGTCGTCTCGACGGATGCAGTCACGGTGCCCATCGTGCCACCCACGTTGACGCGCGTCTTCAGCTTGTCGAATTCGTCCTTTAGCTGCTGGCGGGTGTGTGTCCTTGTCCCGCGCAGCAGCATATTTGCCGCGAGCTGTGGTGTAGCGCCGAGGTTCGACAATGTCGCCTGCGAGCCGAAACGCAGGGTGATCTGTGCCGACACCGTGCCGCCGCGTGTCTTCTTCGGCAGCAGCGCGAGCTTGAAGCCGTTTGGCAGTGTACTTCGCGTCGTACGCGATTCGATGTTTGCCGGCGATGGATCAAACGCTTCGCCCACTGCGAGCGCACTGTCACCACGATAGCCTGCAACGATCGATGCGATGGGCGGTGCCGCAGGGATCTCACTGCGGTCCGGGTTCGGCGTCGGGATGAACATTCCGACGGTGACGTTGGATGGCTTGAGGTATGCGCTTGCCACGCGTTGGACATCCGCAGGTGTGATTTTTCTTATGCGATCACGGTTGATGAACATCAGGCGCCAGTCGCCCATCGCGGCCCATTCGCTGAGCTGCAGGCCAACGCGCTCGGATGAGTTGAGTGTGAGCTCGATGTTCTTGATCAGGTTCACGCGCGCGCGCTCGACTTCTTCCGCCGTCGCAGGGTTTGCCTTCAGGTCTTCGATCGTCTGGCGGAGAGTGGCGGCTGCGCTGTCGAGGGAATCTTCCTTGCGCACTTCCGCGGTGAGCACGAGCGTTCCGGGCTCCTTGAGCTGAAAAGCGAAAGCGGAAACGCGCGCGGCTTTTTTTGTCTGGACGAGGCTCTTGTAGAGCCGTCCCGCGGGCTCCGATCCGAGTACCTGCGAGAGGATCTCGACCGCGGCGAAGTCCTGGTGCGATCCTGCCGGCACGTGGTAAACCGCTGTGACGACCTGCACATCGCCGACGCGGCGGAGCGTGACGGAGCGCTCGCCATCCTGCGTGGGCTCGACCGTGTATGTCTCGTATATCCTGTTTGCGCCGTTGCGCTCCGGGCGCGGAATGCTGGCGAACTTTTTTTCGACGAGTCGCTTCGCAGTCGCATCATCGAACTTGCCCGATATGATCAGCATCGCGTTGTCGGGCTTGTAGTACTTGTGATACCAGGCCTGCAGCCGCTCGATCGGAACGTTCTCGATGTCGGACCGGGCGCCAATTGTCGACTTGCCGTAGTTGTGCCACAGGTATGCCGTCGCGAGGGTGCGATCGAGCAGCACGCCGCCCGGATCGTTTTCGCCCAGCTCGTACTCGTTCCGCACGACGGTCATTTCAGTATCGAGATCCGACTTCCTGACGAAGCTGTTGACCATGCGGTCCGCCTCGAGATCGAGCGCCCAGTCGAGGTGCGCATTTGTCGCAGGAAATGTCTCGTAGAAATTGGTGCGGTCGAACCACGTCGTGCCGTTCGGGTCTGCGCCGTGCTCCGTCAGCTCCTGCGGAATGTTCGGATGCTTTTTGCTGCCTTTGAACAGGATGTGCTCGAACAGGTGCGCCATGCCCGTTTCACCGTAGCCTTCGTGACGCGAGCCGACGAAATAGATGATATTGACTGTCGTCGTCGGTTTGCTGGGATCGGGAAAAAACAGCACGCGCAGTCCGTTCGGAAGCGAGTACTCGGTGATGCCCTCGACACTCACGACCTTCATGAGGTGAGGCCCCGCTACCGGCGCCGCTGCGCGTGGGGCGCGTTGCTGCGCGGTTGCTGGAGCGGTTGCTGGAGCCGCATTGACGCACAACGCCGTTAGAGCGGCTAGAAAGAAATTGCGCTGCATAGACGAGTCTTCCTGCGGGTGTTTTACTGGAGGCGACGGGCCATTGGATCCACCTTACGCGGGGGGTGTCCGGGGCGCAATTGTTCGGTGACGAATCGGCTGGGTTTTCTGGCTCTTGCTCGTCCGTCGATGGGCGGATGGGCAGATGGGCGGCAACGTCAACCGCACGAATCGCTAATCGCTAATCGCTAATCGCTGCTACAGCCTGTCCTGCCGCTCGTCCTGTCGCCCAGCCCCACAGGAAGTTGTAGCCGCCGATGGGGCCGAACGCATCCAGTATTTCGCCGCACAGGAAAAGGCGCTTGTGTTTGCGGCTTTCGAGTGTGCGC
>JBBQYT010000382.1:0-3564 GCA_038208385.1 Longimicrobiales bacterium
AGGATCAAGCCACGCTCGAGTGGGAAAAGCTCGAAGAATCGATTGACGCGCGCATCGTCTGGCAGGAATCGCTGTCGTATTGCGAATACCTTGGTGAACAGAGCAAACAGCATTGCCTGGTAGCCACATAAAATGGCGAGGCTGGCAAACAAGAGTGTGTGTGCATCGAAGGTGATGTGATTGATGGTCACGCCGGGGAGCGCGAGTGCGTAGCCCAGCACGCCCAGCAGAACCAGCAGCCCGCCGGGGATGAGGAACAGCCAGCGCGGACTGAACATCAGGAAGAAGCGAAGTGTCCGCCAACCATCCCGGAACGTTCTCAGGTGGGGCGCGTGTGACTTGCGCTTGTCGGGGTGCAAAGTGATCGGCACTTCTGCAATCCGCGCCCCGTGCAGGCTCGACTTGATGATCATCTCGGTTGCGAATTCCATCCCAACGCAGCGTTGATCCAGGCGGATAAAGTGTTCCTTCGTGAATCCGCGCAGTCCGCAATACACATCGTTGATCGGCGCTCGGAACCACGAGCGCGCCATCAATGAGAACATCGGATTACCCCACCACCGATGCAGAAACGGCATCGCGCCGACCGCCACGGTGCCTCCGCCTTTCGGCAGGCGACAACCCTGCACGAGGTCGAATCCCTCCCGCAGCTTGTCGACGAACTTCGGTACTTCGAGGAAATCGTAACTGTCGTCTGCATCACCCATGATGACGAACCTGCCCTGCGCTGCACCGATGCCACCCATGAGCGCGCTGCCGTATCCTTTGGCTTCGACGTTCACGAGCCTCGCGCCCAATCGCGCGGCGATAGCCTGTGAGCCATCAGTGCTGCCGTTGTCCGCTACAATGACTTCTCCGGCAATGGCGTGCTCGCGGAATGATCTGAATGCCTTCTCGATGCAGATCTCGAGCGTATCAGCTTCGTTGAGACAGGGGATGACGACACTGACTTCCGGCGCCGCGAGCTCACCGACAGCCGCTGCTGACCAATCGTCAACGGACTGCAAGGGTACGTAACTCAACGGGGTTGCCAGGCGAGTGGAAAGCGCGTGCTCACGAGCCGGCGTAGTGCAATGGTTCCGAGCAGGATCAGCACGGGGACCTCCTGGATGAACTGTCGGGCCGACACGTGCAGTAGCATCACGACCGGCAGTACGAGGGCCGAGGCAAGCGCCCAAACAATCAAGACCGTTCTAATCGTTTCGGCGCCTTCACGCGAGCTCGGAGGCGGGTTTCGGTGTTCACGCCAGAATGCGAATGAGGCGCAATACAACACAAGCGCCAGAAGCATTAGAACACGGCGGTCGAAGGCCAGAAACATCGCAGGAAGTACGCGCGTCACTGACGTTTTGATGTTGTAGAGGATGTTTCCCAGCACTTCATGAGGGTAAAAGCGGACGATTTCAACGGGTGTCGCCGCCATAGGGATGATCTCGTGATAGACGGCGCTCTGAGCGGTCGCATCCCACCGTCCGGGGAAGCGCGTTGGGAATCGCTCCGGCAAATGGTTTCTGTCCATATACGTCGCAGCAAATTCCTGAAATGCGAGCCGATGGAAATAGGATCGATCCGTCGTTGACCGAAGCGCAAAAAGCGCCGTCAGGGCAATTGCGACAGCGGCCGCGGCGGCCCAATACGTCGCGCGCTGATCACTTAGGCCGGACCTCTCAGCTGCTTGCGAGTCACGTTTTCTGCGATTGACAAAGTGCCAGGCCAACAAGCCGAGGCCGATACAATAGAAGGGCAGTTTCATCTCGGGACGAACGAGTGTGGTCGCAAATGCGAGCAACAAGCTTGCAGGCAGCCGCGCAGCTTTGCTCGGCAAGAAGAAGCAAAGCACGCTTGCGACCGACAACGACGCAGCGAACGCGTGGCTGCCATTCGGCTCGAGCGTGAGGTACTTGCAGCTCAGTGCCCAGAGTCCCATCAGAGTGGCAGTCCTGGCGCCGAAAAGCGTCAAACCGAGCATTGCCATCAGAAACGCGAACAAAAGCACGGAGACTGTTTTTTCGAGATAGAAGCACGCCTTCAAGTCGCTTCCACTGAGCACGTACATGAGGCCCATCCACGCGCTGTACAGCGGTTTCCCAGGCATGAAGACAAAGTGATTGACGACGTTGCGTCCGGCGACGAGGTATGCGTCCTGATCCAGGCCTGGTGGATATGCGAGCCGCTGGATGAAGTCTGCGTGAACGAAGGGCGCGACAACGAAACAAATCAGAAGCATGAAGACGGGCGAGTATCTGTGAATCCTCACCGTCCAATCCGACGCGCGCGCGCTCAGCGCCAGGGAGGCGTTAGCTGTGGACATTACGACGATGCAGATCGCGCAGCGCGCTGTACGCACGCGTCCGGCCATAATAGCAATACAACAGCTTGTGCAATCCGGCCGGGCTCATGAGTGTCGACGGCTTCGCGCGGAGCGCTTTGGCCGCCAAATGACGGCTGTCGGAAACGAGCCCACCCTCCATCGCGAATCCGGCGGCCGTGAGATACATGTTGGAGAATGCCAGATCTTCGTGCGTGCGAATGTTGTCAGGCACGGAAGGATTCGCAAAGTATGACACGTAGATCGCTTCGAGCTCGGCAGGAACTTCCCCGGCGAAACGGCTGATCGTCTTCGATTCCGCGTGCAACCGATAGGATGACCAGATTTCCGGCACGTACGCGATGCGGTGCTGCAAGCCTGCTCGCATCCAGAATTCCCAGTCCATCAGGAACTGCAGGCCTTCGTCCAGCAACCCGACGTTGTCAAAAACGGACCTTCGAATGAACGCCGATGGCTGCGGAATCGAATTTCTGCAGTTGACAATGAACTCATCGTAATCGAACGGCCCGTCCAGTTCAGAAACCCGGATGGGCGCGCCGAGCTCATCGATGAACTGCGTCTTACCAAAAACGATGTCTACGTCTGGGTGCGTACGGAAATACGCAACGGCATCGCGTACTGCGTTCGGCCTGAGCACATCATCCGAGTTGAGCCATCCCACGACCTCGCCGCGAGCACGCTGCAATCCTTCGTTGATAGCCTGGGATTGACCACCGTCGGGAGCGCACCGCCAGAAGGCCAGCCGGTGCGCATACTGCTCGATGATTTCGGCCGATTCGTCCTGAGAACCGCCGTCCAGCACGAGACACTCGACCTCGGAATAGTCCTGCCGAAGAACCGACTCCAATGCTTCGGTAAGGAATCTGGCCTGGTTGAAGCTCGGAGTGATGATGCTTGCCAGCACTATTGCTCCTGGTCAGACCGACGTGCGTGCAACTGCGTTTACGCAGGAGGTCACTGCCTCAACCACATAATCAACATCATCACGAGTCAATCCGGCCCAGGTTGGCAAGCTGATTCCAGCGCGGGCGACGCTGTGTGCAACGGAGAACTGGACATGCCGCCATTCGTCGGCATAAGGAGGCAAGTCGCTGAGCGGATAGAACACAGGCCGTGTCTCGATTCCGAGGGCAGCGAGCTGCGACATGATCTCATCACGTTTGTCCGCAGTCTCGAGGTCGAGCTGGATATTGAACATCCAGTACGTGTGATGAGCCCATGGCTGCTCCATGTGC
>JBBQYT010000383.1:0-3557 GCA_038208385.1 Longimicrobiales bacterium
CGATGCCGAAGGGAAGGGCCGGGACCAGGTCGCGCAGACCATCGCAGGAATCGTCAGGGCGCGGCAGGGCTTGACTGGGGTATGAGCTTCAGGCGCAGGCATTTCCGCGCACTTTCACACGGGATCTAATGGCAGAACGCAAAAGAACGAGCACGAAAGCCGCGAAGAGCGCGAAGAGCGCGAAGAGCGCGAAGACCGCAAAGGCCGCGAAAGCGGCCAAGTCCGAGCCGGTGGCCGTGAAGTCGCCGCCCAGGGCGAATGGCGGTGCGAAGACCCGGCTTGTGATCGTCGAGTCGCCGGCCAAGGCAAAGACGATCGGAAAGTACCTCGGACCGAACTACGTCGTTCGGGCTTCGGTCGGTCACATCCGCGACCTGCCCGAGCGAGAGCTTGGCGTCGATATCGAGAATGGGTTCGAGCCGAAGTACGTTACGATCCGCGGCAAGGGCAAAATCATCATGGAGCTGCGCGCTGCCTCGGAAAAGGCAGACGAAGTGGTCCTCGCCACCGACCCTGATCGTGAGGGCGAAGCCATCGCCTATCACGTCGCGGAACAGCTCGGCTACACCGAAGCGAACAGCGCGCGGTTCCAGCGCGTCATGTTCCACGAAATCACGAAGTCCGCGGTGATCAGTGCGCTCGAGCATCCGCTCGCACTCGACATGCGCAAAGTGGACGCGCAGCAGGCACGCCGCATTCTCGATCGTCTCGTCGGCTATCAGGTCAGCCCGATCCTCTGGAAGCCGATTCGTCCTGGTCTTTCCGCCGGACGCGTGCAAACTGTCGCATTGCGCTTGATCAGCGAGCGCGAAGCGGAGATCCGTGCGTTCAATGCGGAAGAATACTGGTCCATCACAGCGCAGCTCGAGCACGCAGGCCAGCAGTTCGAGGCCAAGCTGCACCACATCGATGACAAGGCGTTCCGTCTCGAAGATGAAGCTTCCGCCAAAGAAGTTCTAGGCGATGTTGCAGGCCAGCCGTTCGTCGTTTCCGAAGTCAAGCGGCGTGAGCGCACAAAGAATCCGCCCGCGCCGTTCACGACGTCGACACTGCAGCAGGAAGCAGCGAAACGACTCGGGATGTCGTCACAGCGCACGATGCGCATCGCGCAGCAGCTGTACGAAGGCATCGACATCGGCAGCGAAGGCTCTGTCGGCCTCATCACATACATGCGTACGGACTCGACTCGCATTTCGCCGAGTGCAGCGGAAGCAGCGCGCGATTGGGTGAAGACGACGTTTGGTGCGCGCTATGCGCCGAACGCAGTGCGTTTGTGGAGCGGCAAGCAGCAGAAGGGCGCGCAGGAAGCGCACGAAGCAATTCGTCCGACAGAAGCGACGCGCCATCCAAAGGATGTGAAGCATTTCCTCGACAAGGATCAGTTCCGCCTTTACGAGCTGATTTGGCTGCGCCTCGTCGCAGGCCAGATGTCACCCGCCGTGTACGACACGACGACGGTCGATTTCGATATGAAGGGACCGTCCGGGCGCACGTATCTGTTCCGCAGCACCGGCTCCGTGATGAAGTTCGATGGCTTCACGAAACTGTACCAGGAAGCGCGTGAGGAAGGCGAGCACAAGACGCTCGACGATCTCGATCCGCTGCCCGTGCTGAACGAAAAAGACTCGTGCAAGGTCCTGATGATCGTGCCCGCACAGCATTTCACACAGCCGCCACCGCGCTTTACGGAGGCGAGCCTCGTGAAAGAGCTCGAGCGGCTCGGCATTGGCCGACCGTCCACATACGCGCAGATCATTTCGACGATCACGGACCGCGAGTATGTCGAGCTCAAACAAAAGAAATTCTTTCCGACGCCGCTCGGGGATACCGTTGCGCAGGTTCTCGCGCGTCTCTTTCCGGATTTATTCAATGTCGGCTTCACGAGCGAGATGGAGCTCGAGCTCGATCGCATTGAGGAAGGCGAGCTGAACTGGCGCGATGTCCTCAAGGACTTCTACGTGCCGTTCGAGCGCCAGCTCACTGCAAGTGCAGAGAGCAGTGCAGATGTGTTGAAGGAGATCGTTGCAGCCGATGCAGGCGATTGTCCGGATTGTGGCAAGCCGATGGCCGTGCGCTGGAATAAGTACGGCCGCTTCCTCGGCTGCACCGGCTATCCCGAGTGCAAGCACACCCAGTCTTTTGCCGGTGAAGAAAAGCAGGAGCCGAAACCGACAGGTGTCATGTGTCCGGATTGCGGCTCCGAGCTGGTCGAACGCAACGGTCGCTTCGGTCCGTTCATCGCATGCAGTAATTACCCGAAGTGCAAACACACGCAGCCCATGACAATTCCCGGGCTCAAGTGTCCGCAATGTGGTCAAGGCGATATCGGCGAGAAGCGCACGCGCAAAGGCAAATCATTCTGGGGTTGCACGCGCTATCCGGACTGCGACTGGTCCACGTGGGACCGTCCCGTTGCAGGTCCGTGTCCGGATTGCGGCAACTCGTTCCTCGTTGAGAAAAATACGAAGGCGCGCGGCGAATTCCTGAAGTGTCCGAACTGCAAGGGTGAGTTCGAGAACGTATCCATCAGCGGCGCAGAACCCGCAGGCTCCACGGCGTGAGTGACGTCAGCGTCGTGGGCGGCGGGCTCGCCGGCTGCGAGGCCGCGTGGCAGCTCGCCGAACGCGGCCACGCGGTTACGCTGTACGAGATGCGGCCCGTCAAAAAAACTCCCGCACACCAGACCGATTCGCTCGCAGAGCTCGTCTGCACGAACAGCTTCAAGTCCGAAGACACATCGAACGCGCACGGCCTGCTGAAGTCCGAGATGCGCAGTCTCGGCTCAGTTCTGCTCGCTGCCGCTCGCGATGCGCGCGTTGCGGGCGGTACCGCGCTGGTCGTAGACCGTGATGTATTTGCGCGCCGCATCACCGAATTGCTTTCAGCGCACCCGAACATCACCATCGTGCGCGCTGAAGTCACGAGCATTCCAGCAGGTCCTGCAGTCATTGCGAGCGGTCCCCTGACATCAGACGCGCTCACCGCCTCGATCCATTCACTTCTAGGCGATGACGGGCTGGCCTTTTACGATTCGATCGCCCCCATCGTGGCACACGACTCCATCAATCTCGAGGTAGCGTATTTCGCATCGCGCTGGGATCGCGGCGACGCTGACGCAGGCGACTACCTGAATTGCCCAATGAATGCCGACGAATACGCCGCATTCATCGCAGCGCTCCGCGCTGCCGATACGTACGAGGGCCACGACTGGGAAAACATCCCGTACTTCGAGGGTTGTCTACCCATCGAAGTGATGGCCGAGCGCGGTGTCGATACGCTGCGCTTCGGTCCAATGAAGCCCGTCGGTCTGCGCGACCCGCGCACCGGCAAACGCCCGCACGCCGTCGTACAGCTCAGACGCGAAGACAAGACCGGCCAGATGTGGAACATGGTCGGCTTCCAGACGCGTCTCCGCACCGGCGAGCAGAAGCGCGTGTTCACGATGATCCCCGGCCTGGAGAACGCAGAGTTTCTGCGCACCGGCTCGATTCATCGCAACACATACCTGAATTTTCCCGCGCGTCTCAACGGGTACGGCGCACACGCTTCGCGACCCG
>JBBQYT010000384.1:0-3550 GCA_038208385.1 Longimicrobiales bacterium
TGCTGGCGTTGCCGGGCGTGCAGGCGGTGCGGCAATCGCCGACGGGCGCGGCATTGACGGTGGAGCAGGTTCACACGACGATTCCTGCATTGCTCGAGGCTGTGCAACGGAGTGGTGGCTCACTCGCAGGTCTCACGACCCACCATGCGACGCTCGAAGACGTGTTCGTCGAAAAAACAGGCAGGCAGCTTCGCGATGAGTAGCGCACTCCAGAAGAACCAGCTCGTACAGCTCACGCTGTGCCGTTTGCGGGAGTTCGGCCGCGAGCCCGAAGCATTGTTCTGGACGTTTTTCTTTCCCGTGGTGATGGCGATCGCGTTGGGCGTTGCATTCAGAAACAAGGCGCCGGACAAGAACTTCATTGCCGTGCAGCAGGGTCCGGGTGCAGATGTCGCAGCGGCGGGCCTCGCGAAATCGCCTGACGTGAATGTGAAGGTGCTGGATGAGGGTGAAGCACGCGAGGCACTGAGACGCGGCAGCGTCGCGCTGGTCGTGATACCGACTGCAAATGGCTATACCTTCAGATATGATCCCACACGTCCCGAGAGTCGCGTAGCGCATCTCGTTGCAGACGACGCGCTGCAGCGCGCATCAGGACGCGCCGACACGCGGGTTATTGCAGAGGAAAAAGTCACCGACAAGGGATCGCGGTACATCGACTTCCTGATTCCGGGTCTGATCGGCCTGAACCTGCTCAGCACGGGCATGTGGGGCGTAGGGTTCACGATCGTGCGCATGCGTAAGGAGCATTTGCTGAAGCGACTTCTCGCCACGCCAATGCGTAAAGGCTGGTTCCTGTTGTCGTTCATTGTGGCACGACTGGCGTTTCTTGCGCTCGAGCTCGCAATTCTGCTCGGTTTCGCGTACATCGCCTTTGGCGTAGAAATTCGTGGTTCGATTGGCGCAATCGCGGTGCTGGGCCTGATCGGTGCGGTGTCATTCACGGGGCTTGGTTTACTTGTCGCGAGCCGCTCGCGCACAATCGAAGGTGTCTCCGGCATCATGAACCTCGCGCAGGTGCCGATGTGGCTCTTGTCGGGTGTATTCTTCTCGGCGGACAAGTTCCCGGCGGCAATGCAGCCGTTCATCAGGATCCTGCCGCTAACGGCGATGGTGGACTCGCTGCGTGCAACCATGATCGACGGTGCATCGCTCGCTGCGAGCGCAACGTCGATTGCAATCATCACGGCCTGGGGCGTCGTCGCATTCGCAGGCGCGCTCGCAATCTTCAGATGGCGTTAGCAAGGAACCCATGACACTCGAGTCACAGATTACCGGTCCGCGTCCAACGACACTGATCGAGTCGCCGCGCCTATCGACGGCCCTCGGCACGGACGTCACCCTCGCCTCCGAAACGTTCCAGTGGACCGGCAGCTTCAAGTTCCGAGCGGCCTACAACCTTGCTCGCAGTGTGCCGCAGGACGAGATCATCACTGCATCGTCCGGGAACTTCGGTCAGGCGATGGCGTTTGCGTGCAAGCTGCTGAACAAGAAGTGCACGGTCGTGATGCCTGCGAATTCCGTGAGCGTGAAAGTCGACGCAGTGCGCGCGTATGGCGCGACGGCAGACCTTGTCGATACCCACGTAACGCCGCGCCATGTGCGTGTCGCGCAGCTCGCGGAGCAATCGCCGGAGGCATATATCGCGAGTGCATACGATGACGAGTTCGTGATCGCCGGCAATGCGACACTCGCGCACGAGCTTGCGGCTGTCACGCCTGCATTCGACATCGTCGTCATGCCGATCGGCGGCGGCGGTCTCGCGTCGGGGATCATCCAGGGACTGCGCGAAAAGCACAGCAAAACAAGAGTGATTGCTGCCGAGCCGCTGATGGCAAATGATGCCGCGCGCTCGTTTCGCGAAGGTCACATCGTCAAGAGCGAATTCGAGCCGCAAACCATCGCCGACGGCGCACGTACGATGAGCGTCGGCAACCATAACTGGGTGTTGCTGAAGGATGGGCTCGAAGACGTCGTCGAGGTTCCGGAAGAAAAAATCACTGACGCCGTGCGGCTGTTGTTCCTGCTGGTCAACTTGAAGGTAGAGCCAACCGGTGCTCTTTCAACGGGAGCTCTGCTCACGGCACCGGAGCGATTTGCGGGGAAGCGCGTTTGTCTGGTCGTAACCGGCGGAAACGCCGATCCGGCGCTTTATACGCGGATTATTGCGGGCGAGCTCTAGCCGCTAATGCTCGTCCGGCGGCGGAGCGCCCGGTAACCACGTCAGCTCTTCGTCGACAATTGAAGCGATTTCTTCTTCCTGTTTCCATCGCTCTTCGAGAGCGGTGAGCTCCATCTCGAGCATTCGTCGTTCGGCTTCTTCGTTCACTGCGATCTCGAGTGCGAACGCTTCAGTGGGATCGAGGTCCACCAGCTCGCGCCGACGCGCGGCGACTCTCACACTCAGGCCGCGCGCGGAGCCTGCATCCTGAATCAGCCGCGACGCATCCTGAATTTGTGGCTCGGTAGCTCCCGAAAAATGGTGATACGCCAGAACGCGGCGGAGGAGATGCTCGGCTTCGACACCTTCGAAGCGGAAGCCCGCGTCGCGATCGCCCATATCAGCGCCTGGTGAGCCACCGTGTCTGCGCGGGAACCAGCATTTAGGACAGCGATACGTAAGTGAAATTCCGTTGTTCGGCTCGGGGCGCGGCACGAGCACGCCGCGTTGGCGAAATGGAATTTCGCTTAGGACACTTCCGCAATTCGTGCACGTCGCCTGGCCTTCCCACGCGGTGCCGCCGAACTTCATTGTGCGGCCGAGCATTGGAAACACTTTGCTCACGCGCCACAGACCCCACCACGCACCACCGACCGTAATTCCCGCAGTGCTGCCGGCGATGGCAACTACGCCGACGAGTCCGATGCCTGCAGCAGTCCACAACTTGTAATTGCGGTTGCGACGCAGCAGCTCGCGGCCGTACCGCCACCACGCTTCTTCGGCGAGCTTGGCATGACCGACGCGCACAATTTCCATTTCGCCGGTGCGTAGCAATGAGATGTTGTCGGTTTGTGCGAGCATGCGGGCGCGGTCGCGCGTTAGCTTTTCGAGCTCTTCGAGTGCTTCCCAGCGCTCTTCGAGGGGGGCGAGGTTCCAGCGCTGGCAGGATGAACAAACGGCCCACAGGCGGCCGCGCCCGGGGTCGTACGCAACCTTCCGGGAGAGGGGAAACCGCTCCAGCGTCTCGTTGGCGGCAAACTCGCGGTGACAGAAGAGACAGCGGCTGAACATGTTGTACGGTAACGCCGTGCGGTACGGTTTTCTACGTTCAGGGTACGAATGGCGGGCCCAGTGACGCGGATTGCGGCCCCTGGTGGGACCATCCGTCCTTGTCCCGGTCGGCACGAGCTATCACATTGCCGCATATGAGCCTGAAGAATCTTAGCGCATTTATCGACGACCTCGAGCGGGCCGGCGAGCTGGTCCGCATCCGCGAACCCATGTCGGTGAATCTGGAGATCACCGAAGTCGCCGACCGCGTCATGAAGCAGGACGGAGGCGGCAAAGCGCTCCTGTTCGAGAAGCCGCGATTGAACGACGGTACCATCA
>JBBQYT010000385.1:0-3549 GCA_038208385.1 Longimicrobiales bacterium
GATGCGGAGGCGTGGCACACAGGGCGTCATCGATGACCTGAACGAACGCGTGCCCGACAACCCGCTCGCGCCCGAGCCCAATGCCGTCGACCAGCTCCGCGAATACAGCAACTACCTGACGCCACGTAAAGGACTCTTTTCAGGCGATACATGGGCCGCCGTTGCGACAATCCTGCGCAACCTCATCCTCAACTGGCTCATCATCATCCCTGCACTCGGCGCGCTGTGCGCTCTCTTTCAGCTGTCATACCTGCTCGTCGCTCAAACAGTGCCGACCGAAAGAACTGCGTACATGCTGCTCGGCGTCGCTGTCCTTCTCGCGCTCGTTGCCAGCGTCAACATTCACAGGCTGCGCCACGTCAAGAACAGGATGATCGCGGACCGCGATCAGACATCGATTTCGCGCAGAGGCCTGTATCCACTGCTCGGCGGCGCATTCTTCCTCGCAATGGCAGTCTCTGCCGTGCGGACGGTCCTGTTGCCGTGGCAACAGCGCCTCGGATTTGTAATTATCTGGTGCGTTGTACTGCCGCTCATCGGTTGGTTCGTACACGAGTTGCGGAGAATGCAGGCAGAGCCGGACGGCACCTTTCGCTGGTTCGAAGCCCTCGCCCTCACAGTCTCCGACCTGGTTGCCGCAGCGCTCATGTTCATGCTCAGCGGCAGTCCGCAGACGTATTTGATGCAGCGACCCGCGCTCTACGTACTCGGGGCAGTGCCAATCCTGCTCTCACTTTATCTCCTCTCGCGTACACTCTTTGTTGCGTTCTCGAACATCGGTGTCGAACGCTCGGCCGATTCGCGACGCGGCGCTGTCGATGATGCGGATCGCGAATGGTGGGCACGGCTGTCCGGACTCGTACTGCTCTCGATGGCAACATGGCTCGCGATTGGTGCCGTTACGCTCGTTGGCTGGAGCATTGGGCGTCACCTGCTCGGCAAATACCTGCCCAGCATACTCACAGGCGTCGGCGGCGTCACCGGCATCATCACAGTCCTGTTCGGTGCAAGCGGCGACACCGCCGCAAAACGCAACGCGGATGGCAGTGTCACTTCGCCGGCGAAAGAGCTCGCTCTCAAGTTCGCTGCGCCCATCTTCTGCATCGCGGCCGCCATCATCCTCGCGCACATGACGGAGCTGCTGGGCCGCGTCGTGACAGGATCTCCCGACCTACTGCTCGTGCCCGATGACTTTCACGAACACGTCGTTCGATCGGTGAGTGTTGAAACCGTAATGAAGTTCGGGCTCGTCCCCCTCATGGGCGTACTCCTCGCCGCCTTCATGGGCTTCGCCGTCAACATCAACCGCTTCTCACTCCACGGCTTCTACCGCAACCGGCTCGTTCGCGCCTACCTCGGCGCGTCGAACCCGGATCGCGCGCCCGATCCATTCACCGGATTCGACATCGCCGACAACATGAAGCTGCACGATCTGTGGTTCGAGTCCGATGATCCGGCAAAGGATTGCCGGCGACCAATGTCGCTCATCAATACAACACTCAACCTCGTCGCATCGAAGCGAAAGCTCGCGTGGCAGCTGCGCAAAGCCGAATCGTTTTCGATGACGCCGTTCTATTGCGGAAATTTTTACGAGGGCTACCGTCGTTCGGAGGATTACACAGGCGGCATTACGCTCGGCACTGCACTCACAATATCCGGTGCAGCCGCCAACCCGAACATGGGCTACAACTCATCGCCATCAATCGGGTTCCTGATGACGCTCTTCAATGCACGACTGGGCGCGTGGTTCGGCAACACGAACCACCATGGCGCCAGGACATTCAAGCACAGCGGACCGCGGTGGGCACTCAGACCGCTCATCGATGAGCTCGTCGGAGCCACAACTGCCCAGGGACCCTACGTCAATCTGTCAGATGGCGGACACTTCGAGAATCTGGGCCTCTACGAGATGGTGCTGCGCCGCTGTCGCTTTGTATTCCTGAGCGATGCAGGACACGACCCGGACGGCGGCTTCGAGGATCTTGGTAATGCGATTCGCAAGATCCGCATCGACTTCGGCATATCGATCGACTTCGAGCGGAAGATCCATATCGTCGCACGGGAAGAGCAGAAGGAGAGCCTCTACTGCGCGATCGGCACCATTCGCTATTCGGATGTCGATGGCAACAACGCCAAGAATGGCACACTGCTCTACATCAAGCCGGCTCTGTACGACGGATCGGATGCGCCCATCCCGTACGACGTGTTCAGCTACTCGCGCGCATCAACAGCGTTCCCGCACGAGCCGACCAGCGACCAGTGGTTCGACGAGTCACAATTCGAGAGCTATCGCGCGCTCGGGTCTTACGTGATCCAGAAAATCACGCGCGATTTCCCGAAGACGAAGGGCTCGCTGCCCGAGCTGCAGACATCGATGAGCGGCTACATGAAGGATGTCGTGCGCCGGCAGGCGGACGAAGCAGCAACGGTAGCGGCTGCAACGGTGGCTGCAACGGTGGCGGGAGCAGCCGGAGCGGCTGCAGCGGCACTCAATGTCAAATGAAGAGGTGTGGCCGGCTCTGCCGTTTGATGAGTGGAGCGATACATTCGAGACGCTGCACATGCTCACCCAGATCGTCGGCAAGACGCGACTCTCACTCGCGCCGATGCAGAACCACTGGTGGCAAGTCACGCTGTACGTCACGTCGCGCGGACTGACAACATCCGCCATTCCGTACGGCGACCGCACATTTGACGTCGAGTTCGATTTGGTCGACCATGTTCTCAACATCCGCACAAGCGGTGGAGCGACGGCTACCCTCCCGCTCACCGCACGACCGGTTGCTGATTTCTACCGCGCGTACGTCGCACTCCTGAAATCGCTCGACATCGATCTCCACATATGGCCGGTGCCGTGCGAGGTTATGGAGCCAATTCCATTCGCGAGCGACACCAGACACGCAGCGTACGATGCTGATGCAGTCACGCGCTGCTGGCGCATTCTCGTGCAGGTCGACCGCGTGCTGAAAGACTTCCGCGGCCGATTCATTGGCAAAACGAGCCTTGTCGACGTGTGGTGGGGCGCGCTCGATATCGCATGCTCGCGTTTTTCCGGACGACGTGCACCGCCACACCCCGGCGGCTTTCCCAACCTCGCCGATTACGTGACGCAGGAGGCCGCATCGCACGAATACATTGCTGCGGGTTGGTGGCCGGGCAGTCCCGGTAGCGCCGTGAGCGAGCCTGCATTCTATGCATACGCGTATCCGGAGCCTCCCGGTTGTCCAACTGCGCCGATCCGGCCGGCCGAAGCGCGCTACGACTCAGCGATGCACGAATGGATTCTGCCGTACGAAGCTGTCCGCACGGCAGCAGATCCCGACGCAATGCTGCTGGAGTTTTTCCAGAGCACCTACGAAGTCGCCGCCGAGCTTGGTGGCTGGGACCGCGCATCCCTCGAGCGACAGCCGGAAGACTTCCAGCCAAACAGTCGTCACTGATGGCAGTTGTGCAGCGCTCATTGTTGTGCCTACTGCTTGCTGCGCTCGGCTGCAGTGAGTCGAACACGACTACGCCGCCAGGCACAACCGGCACCGGCACCGATACTCC
>JBBQYT010000386.1:0-3541 GCA_038208385.1 Longimicrobiales bacterium
CGCTCTTCACGTTTGCAGCATCGCTGCTGACCGGTCTCGTTGCAGGACTACTGCCCGCATTGAAGGCATCGCGTTCAGAGCCCCAGTCGGTGCTCAGGGAAGGTGGCCGAACGGGGAAGATGGGACGCGGGCGTCATGCCGCTCGTTATGGTCTTGTTGTCGCCGAGACAGCACTGGCTGTGATTCTGTTGAGCGGCGCCGCGCTCATGATCCAGAGCTTTTATCGCTTGACTCACGCGAACCCCGGCTTTCGCGCCGACAACGTGCTTACACTGAGCATCACCATGCCGTTCGAAAAACTCGGCTTCCAGAAAATCGGTGCATACCGTAGTGAGATTCTGCGCCGTGTGGGCGAGGTTCCGCGCGTTGTCGCGGTTGGTGGGAGCAAGACGGCGCCACTGCGCGGCGGCGGCGAACCATACAGCTTTGTCGTGCCAGGGCGTCCCATTGGTTACGAAAAAGTTAAGCCCCAGTCCGGAGCCATCATCGTGACGCCGGGCTACTTCAATGCATTGAGCATTCCGATCCTGCGTGGCCGTGCATTCAATGATGATGATGATACCGGCATGAATCCCGTGATCATGATCAATGATGCACTCGCGCGAAAAGCATTTCCGGGAGAAGACCCCGTTGGACGCATCGTCAAGATGGGCGAGACCGGCTTCACGATTATTGGGGTTGCCGGGAATGTGCGGAACGAAGGAATTGCACAGGCGCTCGGTGGCGCGATGTATGTGCCCGCGTCGCAGGCGCCGCGCAGTGTTATGAACATCTATGTGCGCACGAAAGCGAATCCGCTCGACCTCGTGCGCGCCGTCCGTCAGGCGATCTGGAGTGTGAATCCCGAACAGCCGATCTCGAGCATCGCCACGCTGCAGCAGTCCGTCGAAGAAACCGTCGCGCAGCCGCGCTTTTTCACATTTCTGCTCGGTGTGTTCGGCGGACTTGCAGTCGTGCTCGCGGGACTCGGCTTGTACGGCGTCATCTCGTATGCCGTCGGGCAGCGTGTGCATGAGATCGGAATCCGGATGGCACTCGGCGCGAGCCGGATGGACGTTCTCGGCAGTGTCATCGGTCAGGCAATGTCGTTGACGATTGCAGGTCTCGTCATTGGCCTCGCGGGCTCGTTCGCGCTCACACGACTCCTCGCCAGCCAGCTTTACGAGGTGAATGCGCGCGATCCAATGAGCCTCGCCGCAGTCGGCGTGTTTCTGATCGCAATCGCCCTGCTGTCGAGCTACCTGCCGGCGCGACGCGCAACCCGCGTGAATCCAATGGTCGCCTTGCGCAGCGAGTAGGCCCGTGCGCGTGGACACGCTCCGGAAGGACATCCGCCTGGATCTGCGCAACAGCAACAAAAATTCTAAGCGATGTTTCGGTGTTCACGCAGCAGCGCTACAACTTACCGGTGCGGGCGGCCCGATTATGGGCCCGTCGGGGCGGTCAACAGCAGCTTGTCGACGTCGCAGACCAGGCGCGCGAGATCGTTCAGTTTCTTGAACAGCTCCATGACACCGTTACAAAATCGGAGGCAGCCACTGGAGGCGCGGAGCAGGCGTAAGGCAACTCCCGACAGCGCATTCCGTATACCCCTATCAGAATTCGGCCAAAATCCTACAGAATTGTGACCGGGTCTCGCCTAGTTTTTCAGCATGACCAAATTGCATGAGCAGTTCAGTCCGAAACATCCCGGAGCGGGCAGGGTCGACTTTGACCAGGCACCCTTTCTTGTCATCTGGGAAACGACTCAGGCGTGTGACCTGGCATGCAAGCATTGCCGGGCAGAAGCGCAGCCGAACCGGCATCCGGACGAGTTGACTACGGAGGAAGCGAAGCAGCTGCTGCGCGACGTGCGTCGGTTCGGTCCGATCATCTTCGTTTTCAGCGGCGGTGATGCGCTGAAGCGGCCAGACATGGTGGAGCTGGTCAGTTATGGCCACGAGCTGGGTCTGCGCATGGCGATCACGCCGGCCACTACGCCGCTCGCCAGCCGCGAGAAGCTGCAGGCGCTCAAGGATGCGGGGTTGGCGCGACTCGCTGTCAGCCTCGACGGTTCCCACCCCGGCATTCATGACGAATTCCGTCGGGTTGCAGGTTCGTTCGACCATGGCATACGCATTCTGCGCACGTCGCAGGAGATCGGAATGTCGACGCAGGTGAACACGGTCGTCGCGCGCCACAACCTGGACGATTTCGACAATCTCTGTGCTCTGATGACGGATCTGGGGATCGTGTTCTGGGAGGTCTTCTTCCTGGTTCCGATGGGGCGGGCGCGCCCGGAGGACGTGGCGAGCGCGGCGGAGTTCGAGCATGTGTTCCACCGTCTCTACGATCTCTCGAAGACGGCACCGTTCGACATCAAGGCTACCGCTGCGCCGCACTATTCGCGAGTGGTGCTACAGCGCAAGGTCGCCGAGCGCCGCAACGGTGCGCGCGCCGAGGCCAGCGACGTGCTTACGGATGGAGCGGGCATATCGATGATCGACGGCATCGGCCGTGCCCGCAGCGTGACCGATGGTGACGGCTTCCTGTTCGTGAGCCACACGGGCGAGATCTTCCCATCGGGCTTCCTGCCCGTGTCGGGCGGCAACATCCGCACGAACGACCTGTTGGACGTGTACCGGAACTCCACACTATTCCGCACACTCCGCGACCGCACGCAGTTGAAGGGGAAGTGCGGTGTGTGCGAGTACCTGCAGGTGTGTGGTGGCAGCCGCGCGCGCGCGTATGCGGCCACAGGAGACTACCTCGAAGCAGAGCCGTTCTGTGCGCACGTGCCTGCCCGATACAAGCGCATGGTCGCGCGCGGTCAAGCCGAACCGGTCGAGGAGTACTTCGCAAAGCGCATGTCGCGCCTTACGCGGTCATTGCCAGTGCACAATGTTCTGTCTGACCAGCCGTCACCCTGATGAGCACGACGACGCGGTATTCAAGGTGACACTCATCGGCGCGCCTTATGTCGGCAACGCGGACACGAGATACTCCACCACGTCTTGTGCGCTATAGCTTTCGCGCCCGCTCAGGAAGCGTCCCATCTGCGCGAGGTCGTTACCACTCGTGAGCAGCGGGCGCTCGTCACCGTCCGTGCGCACCTGCGCGTGCCCGATGTTCGCCATCAGCCCGTTGCACAGACACTTTCGGCCTACCGTGTCCTCGATCGCGCCGCCCTTCTTCAGGTACGCATCTTCCGGCTCCGCCGCGCAGCGAAATCCAATGCGGCCATCCGGACGCTTGTACGCGACTCGAAGGTAGCCCAGGTCGCACAGCCTCGTGCGCCGGCCATATTCTTCCGCGGATGAGTTGCTCCCCTCCAGATCCACCACCTTGAACGGAAATCCTGTGGGCGAAGCGCGTCCATCGGTGAGCACATCCACGTCGCCATGGCGCACCTTCTCCAGCACGCGCGCCCGCAGTCCAGATTCGACGCCGCTCTCATCCGTGTACGCGAAGAGCGTCCCGACCTGGATGCCCGCCGCGCCACTCTCCAGTGCGCGAACCAACTGCTCGGGTGAGCCCGTGGCGCCGGCGAGCCAGAATGGTA
>JBBQYT010000387.1:0-3530 GCA_038208385.1 Longimicrobiales bacterium
TGGTTTCGCAGGGGATCGATGCGCAGCGGCGGCCGCGCAGGCTGGAGGCGAAGCCTCTGGCCGAGGCGACCGAATGGCTTGCGCGATACAAGGAATATTGGGAAGGCAATTTCGAGGATCTGGACGCACTGCTGGAAGAGCTCAAAGCCGGGGGGGAGAAATGACAAACACAACTTCAAAGTCCGGTACCCCAGGCAGAGCACGATCGCGCTCGTTGCAGGATTTGTTGCCGTCGTCGCGCTGTCGCTCAGCACCGACGAATTCCCGCACGTGCCTGGCGTGTATCCGCCGTGGGATCAGCCGATGTTCGATCCGGCGTTGAATACGTTGGTGTTGACGTATCGGTGCGTGTACGCGGTGCTCGGTAGCTACATCGCAGCGCGTTATGCGCCGCGCAATCCGATGCGTCACGTGCTCACGACGCTGCCGTGCGCCTGGCTCGGTGGCACCTTGCATCGTATGACGACGAATTCGCAGGCGATGTACAGCGAAGCTTTTGCTTGGGGATAACTGATTCTTCAAACGACACTCACGCACACAGGAGGAAACGATGGCGAACAGTGAGACACTGCAGGTGACGATGCCGTCCGAGACGGAAGTCGCGTTGACGCGCACGTTCAATGCTTCGCGCAAGATGGTTTTCGATGCGTGGACGAAACCGGAATTGCTTAAGCGATGGCTCGGCGTGCGAAATGGCTGGACGTTCGCGGTGTGCGAAGTGGATTTGAGAGTCGGCGGCAAGTATCGCTACGTGTGGCGGAAGGAATCGACGGGAACGGACATGGGAATGGGCGGCGAGTTTCGCGAGATCGTGGCGCCGCAGCGGCTGGTTGCAACCGAGCGTTTCGACGACCCGTGGTATGCCGGGGAAGCGCTGGACACGACGGTGTTCATTGAGCGCGATGGCAAGACAACCGTAACGACGACGGTGTTGTGTGATTCGCGCGATGTGCGTGATGCGATGATCGGAAGCGGGATGGCGACGGGCATCGAAGAGAGCTATCAGAAGCTGGATGAATTCCTTGCGAGTGAAGCATCGGCAGGGAACGCATAATGGACTGGAAGCTGGAGTTGGTGCCGTTGCCGGTAGCCGATGTCGACCGCGCGAAGGCGTTCTATACCGAGCAGGTCGGCTTCAAGCTCGACCATGACGTCACCCACGGCGAGATGCGCGTGGTTCAGCTCACGCCGCGAGGCTCGGCCTGCTCGATCGTCATCGGCACCGGCATAGTGAAAACACCGCCGGGCTCGGTAAAAGGCCTTCACCTCGTCGTATCGGATTTGGGTGCGGCACGGGCAGAACTGGTGGGGAGAGGCGTTGATGTGAGCGAGGTAAAGGACTTCGGCGGTGGCATTTCCTTTGTCTATTTCTCGGATCCGGACGGCAATACATGGGCGGTGCAGCACATCGCCCCGGGGGCGGGCCGGGTTGCGTAATCCAGCCAGTCTGGCGAAAATACAGGCTGGGTTATTCACGATACGAGAAGGAGATACGGCGTATGGCGGTACCCGCCACACAGATCCGAAAAGGCATGGTGATCATCTTCAACGGCGAGCCCTGCCGGGTCGTCGACTTTCACCACCACACGCCGGGTAACCTGCGCGCCTTCATTCAGACGAAGATGCGCAGCCTCAGGTCCGGCTCAACGCTCGAGCATCGCTTCCGTGCTGCCGATACCATCGACAAGGCGGATATGAGCACGCACGAGCTCCAGTACCTGTACGGCGATGGGCACCATTTCCACTTCATGAACAACGAAACGTTCGACATGCTGGAAATGACGGAAGAGACGCTGGGAGACAACGCCCAGTGGCTCACCCCCAACATGGTCGTGATCGCCGAGTTCTACGAAAACAACCCGATCGCCATCGAGCTGCCGTCGTCCCTCGAGCTGGAAGTGGTCGATACGGAGCCCGTCATGAAGGGCGCAACCGCCCAGGCACTCACCAAGCCAGCAAAGCTCGAAAATGGTGCGACAGTTGGCGTCCCGGCGTTCGTCAACATTGGCGACCGTATCCGGGTGGACCCTCGTGAAGGCAAGTACCTGGAGCGGGCCAAGTAACCAATTCGGAGTACCAAGGCTAAAAACATGTCCCGGCGCAGTTTGCCGGGATTTTTGTTGTCATTGCCTGGCGCGGAGTATGCGGGTATACTTCTTCGTATTCCTGCATGGATCGAATTCGCCACACCCGAGATTCCTCCCCTCTCTGGATGTGACTTGTGGTCGCATTGATGGTACGTGGGTACGATTTCCTTTCAGCACGCAGCCGGCCGACATTGTTCGGGCTGGCGGGCGTGCTGGTTGTGCTCATCGGATTTGTGGACTACCTGGCGGGACCCTACCTCAGTCTGTCGCTGTTCTACCTGCTTCCGATCACAATCGTCGCGTGGTTCACGAACCGCTGGAGCGCATTGTGGCTGTGCGTAATCTGCGGCTCGGCGTGGCTTTTCGCCGGCCTGACGACAAAGCACATCTATCCGTCGTCCGCATACGTGTACTGGAATGCGGGACTGCGCGTGGTTGTGTTCTGCATCGTCGCGTACACGCTCACGTCTTTGCGTCGCTCACTCGAGCACGAGCGGGAACTCGCGCGCAAGGATTCATTGACGCACGTGTCGAACAGCCGTTCATTTTTCGAGTTGGCGAATTTCGAGATACAGCGTGCGCGTCGGTACCGTCGTCCGTTGAGCCTTGCGTATGTGGACATCGATGGGTTCAAGGAAGTGAACGACACGCTTGGCCACAGCATTGGCGATGCGTTACTCAGGTGTGTTGCGCATTGTTTGCTGAAGAACATGCGAACGGAAGATCTGGTTGCGCGTCTGGGTGGTGATGAGTTCGCGGTCATGTTGCCGGAAGCGTCGCCGGAAGCCGCGATGGTGGCGATGAAGAAGGCACGCAAGCGGTTGTTGGTTGCGGTAGAAAAGAAGGGCTGGCCTGTCACGTTCAGCATCGGGATCGCATCGTACGAGATTCCGCCGTTGACTGTCGACGAGCTGGTGCATGCTGCGGACAGGGTGATGTACACTGTGAAATCGGGCTCGAAGAACGCCGTGGCGCAGGAGACATTCGCTGCGCCGGCGCCGGCGTCGCCGGTGGGTTATGGGATGGTGCACGTGTAGTACGGCGGACCAGACTTTATTCCTTGCACTTTGGCCATATCTGCTATCGAAGCGCCCTTAGCAGTCTTCTAGTCTGCAGTATGTCAAGAAAGAAGCGCTCGTACATCCCCGGCATGATCTTCCACGTGACCTCGCGAACCAGTGGCAAGGAGCACTGGTTCGACGAGAAGTTGCGCACCGACATCGTGTCGATCTTTGCCACGTGCTTTCGCCAGCGCGACGCGCAGCTGCTCGCATATGTTGTCATGCCGAATCATTTCCATCTGATCATGCGCCAGGGCGCGACCCCGCTTGGTCGAGTTATGCAGTCGATTAATTGTCGCATCGCCCTTCGCGCGCAGGCACACCTTGGACGATCAGGTCACATTTTTGAGCGTCGCTTTCGCGAACGCCCGTGCGCCGACCC
>JBBQYT010000388.1:0-3527 GCA_038208385.1 Longimicrobiales bacterium
GCCGATATCATCGTGGATCTCGTATCGACGGGCTCGACCCTGAAGGTCAATGGCCTGCGCGAGGTGGTGACGGTGTTGGAGTCGACTGCGCTGCTGATCGCACGCAAGGCGATTTTGCAGGATCCGGACACGAGCACGCGCGTGCACGAGCTGGTTGCAGGACTGGAATCCGTGATTCGAGCGCAGGGCAAGCGCTACCTGATGGCGAACGTGCCGCGCAGTGCGCTCGAAGCGGTCAAAAGGATTCTGCCCGGCATTTCGGGCCCGACGATCATCAATGTGCTGGACAGCGATGCCGTTGTCGCTGCACATGCGGTGGTCGGCCAGCGCGAAGTGTATCGCGTGATTGCAGAGCTGAAGAAGATCGGCGCGACGGGAATCTGTGTCACGAAGATCGAAAGGCTGATGCCGTGAGCGCACCGGACATCGCAGTACGGAAAAAGCTGGCGGACATCACAGCGGCCGAGAATGCGCTGTTGTTCGAGCGCGGGCGCGCGACGGACCCGGATGTCGAACGCGCGGTCGTGAAGATCATCGCCGACGTGCGTGCGAACGGCGATGCTGCACTGCGCGAGCAGGCTCTGCACTTCGACAAGGCGAAGCTCGATTCCGTCGAAGTGCCGCGCGCGATCTGCGAAGCTGCGCTTGCAGATCTGGATGCGGATGTGCGTGCTGCACTCGAGCAGGCAGCGCGCGCAATTGCAGACTTCCATCGCGCACAGCTGCCTGCAGTTCTCGAAGTGGAAACACGACCTGGCATAAGGCTCGGACGCCGCGCCGACGCGCTCGACAGCGTGGGCGTCTACGCGCCGGGCGGACGCGCATCCTATCCGAGCAGCGTGCTGATGGGCGTCGTGCCTGCGCGCGTCGCCGGCGTGGGACAGGTGATTGTATGCTCGCCCGCGGGGCGCGATGGGCTTCCTCCCGCCGCAGTGCTGGCTGCATGCGCATTGGCGGGAGCGGATCGCGTGTTCGCGATCGGCGGTGCGGGAGCGATTGCCGCAATGGCGCTGGGTACGGACTCCGTGCCGCGCGTTGCAAAGATTGTCGGCCCTGGCAATGCGTACGTGACGGAAGCGAAGCGACAGCTCACGGGTGTTGTCGCAATCGATTGTCCGGCCGGGCCGTCCGAAGTGCTCGTGCTGGCGGATGCGACTGCCGATGCGCAGATCATCGCAGCCGAGCTGATGGCGCAGGCAGAGCACGATCCGGACGCGGCTGCAGTTCTCGTCAGCACGAGCACACGTTTGTGCGATGAAGTTGCCGCACAGCTCGAGAGGCTTATTCCCGATCAGCAGCGTCGCGACATCATCACGATTTCGCTGGCAGCGCGCGGTGCTCTCATTGAGGCGCCTGACATCGAAAGTGCGGTCGAGTTTGCCCGACGCTACGCGCCCGAGCATTTGCTCGTGTTGACACGCGCGCCCCGCGAATTGCTTCCGCAGCTCAAAAGCGCGGGGACAATCTTTCTCGGCGTCGGTAGCTCCGTTGCATTTGGGGACTACATCACCGGCGCGAATCATGTCCTGCCTACGGCGACGTTGGCGCGGGCGTATTCCGGGCTTTCGACGCTCG
This sequence comes from Longimicrobiales bacterium, assembly GCA_038208385.1. Lineage (GTDB taxonomy): Bacteria > Gemmatimonadota > Gemmatimonadetes > Longimicrobiales > RSA9 > JBBQYT01. The sequence continues at coordinate 1,576 of JBBQYT010000388.1, forward strand.
ATTTCATGCGCTGGACGACGTACCAGGAAGTTGATGCCGTTGCGGCGGGCGAGCTCGCGCGGCCAACACAGACCCTGGCGACTGCTGAGGGACTGCCTGCGCATGCGTTTGCGGCGTCGCTTCGCGCGGAGCCTGGGAACAACTCGAGCGCGAGCGTGGATAGCGGCGCCGGCACGAAGCACAACCCGGTGCGGCTGCGCGCCGCGTACCGCGACCTCGAGCTGTACGATCCGGCGCGCCGCGTCATTGCCATCGACTTGAGTGACAATACAAATCTGTTTGGCGGGAGTCCCGCTGCGTTGCGTGCATTGCACGAGCTGCCCGCGGAAATGGTGACGCGCTATCCGCCAGTCTTCGCGGATGAGCTGAAGGAGGAGCTGGCGAAGCTTGTAGGTGTAAAGCCTGAAAACATCACTACAGGATGCGGCTCCGACGACGTGATCGATTCGGCGGTGCGTGCGTTCTGTGAGCCCGGCGATGTCGTCGCGTATGCGGCGCCGACGTTCAGCATGGTCCCGTTGTTCATTGAAATGAATGGCGCGCGTCCCCAGCTGGTGCCGCTGGCGCCGGGCTTTCAGCTCGATGTCGATGCGCTCGTGCGTGCGGGCGCGCGCGCCACGTACGTGTGCAATCCGAACAATCCGACGGGCAATGCGCTGAAGCCTGCAGACATCGAGCGACTCGCGAGTGAGATGGAAGGTCTGCTGTTGCTCGACGAGGCGTATGCGGAATTTTCCGACTCGAACATGAGCGCGTGGGCGGCGCAAAGCGATCGTGTGATTTCGCTGCGCACGTTGTCGAAGGCGCACGGTCTTGCAGGGTTGCGGATTGGTTACGCCGTCGGTCCGGCGACACTCATTCGTGAGATCGAGAAGTCACGCGGACCGTACAAGATCACTGCACCGGCATTTGCTGCCGCGCTCGCTGTTTTGCGGGAGGACGAGGCCTGGGTGCGCGATGTCGTCAAACAGGTGAAGGAAAACCGGGCGCGTTTGTTTACGAGCCTGCAAGCGGCCGGCATGCGAGTGTGGCCGTCCGAAGCAAATTTCCTGCTGGTTCAGGTGCCGGAACCCTGGACCTCGGCGAGCTTTGCCGCTGCGCTGCGGGATCATGGAGTCAGCGTGCGCGCGTTTCCTGCGGTTCAGGAAGCCAGCGATTGTGTCCGTGTCAGCGTCGGTCCCTGGCCTATGATGGAACGCTTTCTCGACGCCGTTTCCCAAGTGCTGGCGAGCCGTGAACCAGCCCGATAGACTGACCACTTATTCGCAGAACATGAGGATTGGCAGACGATGAATGTAGCTCTCATCGATTATGGCGTCGGAAATCTTCACTCCCTCGCCAAGGCGATCGAGGCGGGTGGTGCCACGACCCGCATCGAGTCGGATCCGGCGCGTGCGCTCGAAGCGGATGCGATTATTCTGCCGGGCGTTGGTGCGTTCGGCGCAGCGGCCGAGCGGTTGGCGCCATCATTGCCTGCATTGCGCGAGGCACTGGCGGCAGGAAAGCCGTGCCTCGGCATTTGTCTCGGCATGCAGCTGCTTTTCGAGAACAGTGAAGAAGGCGCGGGTGAGGGTATTGGCGCGTTGCGCGGCAAAGTCATGCGACTGCGTGGCCGGCGCGTGCCGCACATGGGGTGGAACATGGTCGAGAACGGGCCCGATCCGATCTTCGAGGGACTCGACAGCATGGTGGCATATTATGCGAACAGTTACATAGCCGTGCCGGAAACGGCCGACGATGTCATCGCGTGGACAGACTATCAGGACTCGCGCTTTGTGGCGGCAGTGAGACACGGCCGCACGTGGGGCGTGCAGTTTCATCCGGAGAAAAGCGATCGACCCGGGTTGCAGCTCATCCGTAATTTTCTGCGCGAGGCGGCAGCGTGATTGCATACGCGGCAATTGATCTGCGTGGTGGCAAAGTGGTGCAGCTCGTGGGCGGCAAGCCCGACC
>JBBQYT010000389.1:0-3523 GCA_038208385.1 Longimicrobiales bacterium
GTGCGACGCCGGCCTCTGCCAAACTCGAGCCGTTGATTCGTCATCACGACACTCGGCGTGCGAATCCACCAGCTGCGCACGATCCATGCGCCCGATGGCAATCTCTCGAAATCGACTTTCCCACCGGCGTGATTCGCTTCATCATTCAAGCTCAGGTTGGTATAGCCGTATTCGATGCTGCGTAGCTCGACATTCACCGAATCCAGCCATAACACCCCGCGGATGTCCGGCAGGTCACGCTCGTGGGCGGGCTGAAACTCGAGGCCGAGCATCCCGTGATGCTCCTTGTCCGCGGAGATCGTCTGAAGGCAATGTCCGTCCGCAAACACATCCGACAACAACACGTCAGCATCAGGTCCGTAATAGATCATGCCCTCGGGACGATCCTGCACAAAGCCGTGCTCCGCCAGCTCTTCCGCCGGAATCGCCACGAACGGACGCTCCCACAACCCGCTCGTCAGCTGTTTCTTCTCGGTGCGCACTTTCATCGACGCCGGCTCGAGCTCCCGGTCATAATGCGCGACGTCGAATGTAAACAAACGCTGCTCGCGCGCCCACACCGCGACTTCCAGCGCCTTCCGGGCCTCCTCCCAGATCAACGCCGTGCGCACACCTTCCTCCGGGTGCACCTCGCAATGACGCTTCCCGCTGCGTGCTGTTAGACTCTCGAGACGCAGCGGCTCGACGCTCACGCGCATCGTGTATTGCAGAATCTGGGCGGCCGCGAGGTCGAGCGCCGGACTTTGCTCGGTTCGATAGCCAATGCGATCGGCGCGCAGGGTAAAACGCCCGGGTCCAGGCGCACGCAACACAAAGCGCCCCACGGAATCGGTCAGTGCGCCCGCACGCCGCAGATGCTGAGCGTCCTGCAGAACCACGAATGCAGCATCGATCGGCCGACCAGTCGCCTCATCAATCAGCTCGCCACGTACCGTCTGTGCGCGCGCCGGAAAACGCCACGCGAGCACGAGACACGCGGTAACGAGCAGGTACTGCCTGCTAGGCATTGAGTCCTCGATGGAAAGACTTCAAACGAGCGTTGGACGCCCGGACGCAGATTGGCAAGGAAAGGATATCTCAGAGTTTAGGAAATCCGGCAGCCTGGGACAAGGATAGCCGGCATCTAAGGATAGCCGGCATCTTGCGAGTTGCGGGCGAGCGCGGGCGCAGGCGCAAGCGGTCGCCCGCTTTGAGGTGAGAGTAGACTGGCGCATTCTCTGCAACGGTGCTCGCGACCGCGTGGATTTTCAGTCATTTACTACGTGATGACATGATGTCGACTATTATGCTCCAGCAGTGGCGTTTCATCACACTTCTGTGCGCGTTTATCTTATGCGTAGCCGGGTGTGGCGATAAAAAACCGCCTGCAAACGAGACCGTGCCTGCCCCGGGGGAGCCCGTGCCGGTAGCACCAGGGCCGGTAGCAGACGCTCGCGACACGGCTAGCGTTGTTTTGGCAGGCGATGGCGCGCCGACGGGTTACCCGGATTCGTTCTTTGGAAAGATTCCGATCGGCAGGCAGTTGCTGCCCGGTTTTTACGAGGTTTATCTGAACATGCCGGACAGCAAAATCAAGGTGCAGCCTGCGTACGCGATGATCTACCAGCCGAAGGAGCAGTGGAAGGACACGCTGAACACGCTCGTCGTTCACCGCGATTCGACCGACACCTCTCCCGTCGTTGCGCTGCTCGGTGTGCGCCGGAACGGCAATGCATGGCAGCGGGTTTATGTCACGCGCTCCCCGCGCGTGCTTGGCGCGTTACAGCGCGTGAGCAATGACGAATGGGCGCTCGCTGTCGATGATCACTTCGACAGCTGGGCGCACGTTCCTTACGGCTACACAAAGAGCGGGACGATGCGCGGCTGGGTTCGCGTCGATCCTCCGCGCGTGGTGATTCGTGAACCGGAGGGGCCGCCCAGGGACGATGCGCCTTCGAGCGTCGCCATCATCGCGCGGTATCGTGCACTGATTCCCGACAGTGCGCTCGTTCGTCGCAAAGCGTGTCCGTTCGAGTGTTGCACATATCGCGACTGGAAAGCGACGCACGAGATACCTGTCTACCGAAACGAAATGGACAGTGGCGCGCCCATCTTCACATTGCGCACAGGCGAGTCGTTTCACGCACTGACGGGGAACGTGCACATTACGGGCGTCGCCGTCGTCGCCGTCAATAAAAAGATTCAAGGCGATACACCACAGCACACGCTCCTGCCGGGTGACAGCGTCGTGATCCTGAATTCGGTTGGCGAGGGAAACTTCAACGTGTGGAAGAAGAACGGTCAGATTGTCGAAGTGAATGGCGACTGGTCAGGCCCGCCGTGGAAGCCGAACACGAATCATCGCCTTGGCAACTACAGGACGCAGTGGTGGGTGCAGGTCCGCACGTTCGACGTTCGCGATGGCTGGATCCACGCCGATACGGCGCGGTTCACGAATGCGGACCGGTGCGGGTGAACTCACTAGAGAGTAGAGAGTAGAGACTAGAGATTAGAGATTAGAGATTAGAGATTGGTGACAGCTTTGAACGCTCGCGCGGCTTCGGCCTCGCGAGCGTGTTTGCGATTCTGCACTACGTGTCTTCCGCCAACCCACACATCACTTACGACGTCCGGTGAGCCGGACAGCGCGACCTGCGCGGGCAGGTCTGCAGCGCTTACGCCGAGCAGGCTGATGTGTTGCGTGTCGATCGCAACCAGGTCTGCGAGCGCGCCTGCGCGAATTGCGCCCGCATTGATCGCGAGTGAGCGCGCGCCTGCGCTCGTGCCGGACTCGATCAGCACGGGCGCCACTTCGTACCTGCCGTCTGCTCGTGCACGCGTCAGCGCCACGCGACGGAGACTGCGCAGTCGTTCGTGGTATTCGAGCGCGCGAATCTCTTCGAGCGGTGCAATGATCGTCTGGCTGTCGGTGCCGATGGCGATGGGAACGCCGGCGCGCACCATCTCGCGTGCCGGCATAATGCCGTCGCCGAGATCACGCTCGGTTGTTGGACACGCGCACACCGTTGCATGCGCATCGGCGAGCAACCGTATTTCGTGATCCAGCACGTGGGTGCAGTGCACACCCGTAAATCGCGGCGACAGAATCTCATCATCTGTGAGCAGCTCGACCGGGCGTCTGCCGTATTTCGCAACGCATGCTTCGACTTCGGCGGGTTGTTCGCTCACGTGCATGTGCAAGGGCAGTCCGAGACCGGCAGCGAAGTCACGAATCCGGATCAGCCAGTCCCGATCGACTGCGCGCACGCTGTGCGGCGCGACGCCGATGCTGACCAGTGCATCGCCCGCGTAGCGGGCAAGAAGACTGTCCGTGTCACTGAGATACGCATTGAGGTCGGGCGTCGCGAAACGGCGTTGCTCCGGCAGCAGCGGTTTGCCGACGCCGCCCTGCGCGTAGCACACGTTGAGCAGGTTGATCCGGATGCCGGCATCTTTCGCAGCATCGACAACGCGCTCCGCAAGCTCGGTGGAGTTCGCGTACGCAGCGCCGTTGGGGTCGCGTTGCAGGTAATGGAACTCACCG
>JBBQYT010000390.1:0-3496 GCA_038208385.1 Longimicrobiales bacterium
GAGCCGACGCGCAGCATGCAAATTGTCGGACCGATTCTGGCCGAGCGCATGTTGCGTGCGCGCGGTGCACAATTGCCCGGCAACTGGCAGCGCGCGATGGCGCAATTGAAGCCGTTCCCGATCACAGGCTCCGCCGATCCAGGTTTCAGCGCGACATTTCTCGTAGACGATACACTTGGCGTCGGCCTCGACAACCAGGGTTATTCGCTGTTTTTTGTCGCGACACCACAGGGTGGTGTTGGCTACGATACCGCGTTCGTGATGTTCAGCGACTATCCGAAGGTCGGCAAAGCTGCGCCACGCGTCGTGGACTATCTGGATTGGAATCGCGACGACCAGGTCGAGATGTTGTTGCAGGTGTATGGCAGCACGAGCAGCTGGTTCGAGGCCGTCGCGAAGACGAAGACAGGATGGCGTCGTGTATTTGCAGACCATTGCGATGCGGGAACGAGCCTGGCTGCGCCAGTGCCCGTGCAGCCCGTGCAACCCGCTGCTGCCGCACCGCGACCGCGCGCGACCTCGGCGCCCGCCAGACCCGCGGGAACAGACACCACTCGCCGCTAATACAATTGTCCGAGCAGGGCGACAACGTCGTAATCACGCCGACGGCTCGGCTCGAGATCTTCGGCTTCCAACCCACGAGCGCTGAGGTGCGATTGATTGCGCGCACGCGTTCGTGGCGCGTCAGCCGCTCGATTGGCTCGCTCGCATTGTGCTGGTGCATCATTCCCGTCGTCGGCCTGATTCCTCCACACATCCCGTGGGCACTCGGCGCGTTCATCGCCGGAATCTACTTTTCGCGTAAATACGCCACGGAGCACTTCACACTCATGTCGATGCAGGGCTCTTGTCCCAACTGTGGCAACTCTCTCGAGATCTCAAAAGTTCAGAGCCTGAAGACACCGCATCCGATGTCGTGCAATCGATGCCACCAGCAGGTTCTGTTGTACGTCGATGAATAATTACGTTGTCCGATCCGGCTATGGATTCGCCCCGCGCCAACCCGGAATTTGGATGTGGGGGGGGCCCCGCCGGGGCTTCTCGATTTTTTCCGGGTCTCTCGCGCTCGCTCTCGTTCTGCTCGGTGGTTGCCGCGACACGCAGCAACGCGCGCCGACTCCAGCCACGATCTCCGTTCAAGATGATGCGGGGCGCACGGTCGAGCTGAAGCAACCCGCGCTTCGTATTGTCTCGCTCGTCCCCGCCGCGACCGACATCATACTCTCTCTCGGTGCTGCGGACCGACTCGTTGCGCGCACCGAATACGACGTCGATGCGCGGCTTGCGAGACTGCCGAACGTTGGCGGTGGTCTCACTGCCAGTCTCGAGTGGCTCGCTTCCACGAAGCCCGACCTCGTCATTGCGTGGCCTGACCAACGCGCGCGCTCGCAGGTGTCACAGCTCACGGCGATGGGGATTCCAGTCTACGCGAGTGGTATCGAAAGCCTCGCTCAGGCGCGCTCGGCGGTACAGCGCGTCGGTGCAATGCTCGGACTCGGCACGCGCTCCGATTCACTTAACGCCATGAACGACAGCATCATCGCCGCAGTGCAGAAGCACGTAGCCAATGCATCGCGTCCCCGCGTGCTGTACGTCGTGGGGTTTGATCCGCCATTCATTGCGGGTCCGCACACGTTCATTGATGAGCTGATAGCGATTGCGGGCGGCAGCAATGTGTTTGCGGACTCGAAGTCATTGTGGCCGCAGGTGAGTCTCGAAGAAATTGTGCGCAGGCAGCCGGATGTGGTGATCGTCGCCGGCGGCGGTGCTGAAGCGGCGCCGCGTCAGTTTCAGACGATGAACGGCTGGCGTGAGCTGAGTGCGGTAAAGAGCGGTCACACGTATACGATCGATGCGTCACAGTTCAACCGTCCGGGTGCGAACGTGGGTCACGTTGCGACGGAGCTCGGGCGTTTGTTGCATCCTGAGCTGCAGACTACGCGATGAACGTGCTGCGCCTGCTGGCACTGTGCGCACTGTTCCTCGTTGCGCTCGTCGCGAGCATTGCGCTGGGCGCATCCGCACTGACGCTCACACAGGTTGTGGACGCGCTCATGAATCACGGCGATCCTACTGCACGCGCTATCGTCATGCAGTTGCGTCTGCCGCGCGCTGCACTCACGAGCCTCGTCGGTGGTGGCCTCGCGCTGAGCGGATCGGTCTTTCAGGCGTTGCTCCGGAACCCGCTCGCGGATCCGTACATCCTCGGCGTTTCGGGTGGCGCAGCTGTGGGTACAGTCCTCGCCGTCACGCTGGGGTGGTCGCTACGCGCCCCTGCGTCCTTGCCGCTCGCCGCGTTTGCAGGTGCTGTCGTCGCAATTCTGCTGGTGTTTCGCATTGCGAGCGGCGTCGGCCGCGCGCTCGACACGCGCGTACTGCTGCTGTCCGGCGTCGCGCTCGGTGCTTTTTTCAATGCGATTATTCTCCTTGTGCTGACGTTCAGCAGTGTCGAGAGTTTTCGCTCTGCGATTTTCTGGATGATGGGTAGTCTTTCGGGAGCGACGTGGGACGCGGCCGGACTGCTGGCGCTTTATCTCATACCATCGTCGGTGTTGCTTGTCGTGCTGGCGCGTCCGCTCAATCTGATGTCCGTAGGCGAAGAAACCGCTGGGTACCTGGGCGTACGTATCGAGCGCGTGAAGATCGCCGCGTACCTTCTCGCATCTGTGATGGTTGCTGCGGCTGTGTCTCTCGCCGGTGCGATCGGATTTGTCGGACTGGTTGTGCCGCACGTGCTGCGGTTGTTGTGGGGCAGCGATCATCGCCTGCTGCTGCCCGCATCGCTGATTGGCGGTGCGACGTTCCTGCTGTTTGCAGACACGGTCGCGCGGACGATTGCTGCGCCGGCAGAGCTGCCGGTTGGGGTTATCACTGCGCTTGTTGGAGTCCCGGTCTTTGTCGTACTCCTGACCCGGAAAGCACGCGTATGAGCAGGCCAATTCCAATCGAGCGCGCGGGCTCTGTGCCGGCATTCGAAGCCGAGCGCCTGTCATTTCGGTATCCATCGTCTGAAAACGATGCCGTGCATGACCTGAGCATCAAAATTCCGCGCGGCGCGTTTTACGCGATCATTGGTCCGAATGGATCGGGCAAATCGACGCTGTTGAAGCTGCTGCTCGGCACCGAGCAGCCGACTTCAGGGTACGCGCTGTTCGATGGCAGGCAGATTCCGGAGTGGAATCGACGCGAGCTGGCGCGTCGCGTCGGCGTCGTTGCTCAGAACGAAGACACCGCGTTTCCGTTCAGCGTGCGCGAGACCGTTGCAATGGGACGCTACCCCCATCTCGGGTTGTGGCGTGCAGAGGGTGCGCCGGACAGAGCTGCGATCGACGATGCGCTCAAGACCTGTGACATTGCGGCGTTTGCAGACCGCGGACTCGCAACGCTCTCTGCAGGCGAACGTCAGCGCGCTCGCGTTGCACGCGCCCTCGCGCAGGAGCCGGACACGCTTGCACTCGATGAGCCCACGGCTGCGCTCGACATCAAGCACGAGATG
>JBBQYT010000391.1:0-3495 GCA_038208385.1 Longimicrobiales bacterium
CCCGCGTCCGGCTATGATCAGCCGTGCCTCGGTCCCCCGCTGTTTCAGCTCCGCCAGCGCGCGAATCGGCAGGTCCACGCGCTTGTATCTCTTCAGCCGGCCAAGGTACAGAAACGTCGGCGTCTCGAATCGCGCCTCGCCTGCGTCCGGGTGATAAAACCCGAGGTCGACGCCGTTCGGGATGATGCGCATCGATGCGCGGTCGAACCCGCGCCGGACCAGGTCATCGGCAGTGCTCTTCGAGACAGCCTCAATCGGGATCCCGCGATAGACGGACGAAAGTGGCTTTTCGAGGAGCCATGTCGCCAGTGCTACGGGGAACGAAGCTTCCTCGAACGCCGTGGCGCCAAAGAGATGATGGACGAGCAGCACCAGACGGTCGCGCGACCAGAGTGGAGTGAAGAGCGGGACTTTGTTGAGATCCTCGACGATCGCATCGAATGCCAGCGAGCGGAGGTTCGACCGATAATAGCGCGGCGCTGCGAGGCTGAATGTATAGCGGCCGCCCACCCGATGCACGTCCATTCCATCGACGCTTTCACGGGCTGCAGCGCCTTGCCACGAAGAGACCAGCAGCGTGATCCGATGTCCCCGAGCCGCCAGTCGGCCGAAAATCTCGTGTAGATGCGCCTCTGCTCCGCCCGCCTGCGGATTCAGGCGGTCCTGCCAGTTGATGACGAGGAGGTTCAGCGGCCCTTGTCCGCGTCGCCGGCCGCCTCGATCTGCCGCATGAGGGCGTCGAGAACGCCGTTCACGAAGCGCGGGCTTTCCAGAGTCCCATACTTCTCGGCCAGCGTCAGCGCTTCCTGGATCGAAACACGAGGCGGGACATCATCGATATAGAGCATTTCGGCCGCTGCAAGCCGAAGGATGTTCCGGTCGAGAACGGAGAGCCGCTCCAGCCGCCAGTTGGTCAGCGAACGCTTTAGTGCGGCGTCGATTTCCGGTTGATTTTTGGCGATGGCGGATATGAGCTGCTGCAGATACTCCTGACTGTCCGGGGCGATGTTACGCTCTCCCGCAAACTCCCGCAGCATATCGAGGACCGACATCTCGCTGCCTCGCGACTCCCATGCATACAGCGTCTGAAGGGCCCAGCCCCGTGCCCTGCTGCGTGCTCGCACTTCTGCTACCCACCCTGCTGAAGAAGGTCTGCCATCTCGAGCGCTGCAAGCGCCGCATCCCACCCCTTGTTGCCACCCTTCCCGCCCGCCCGCGCCATCGCCTGCTCGAGCGTCTCCGTGGTCAACAAGCCAAAGCCGATCGGGATCTTCTCCTTCAGCGACACACGAGCCAGACCTGCGGACGCTTCACCCGCAACAAAATCGAAGTGAGGCGTCTCACCACGAATGACACAGCCCAAAGCGACGATCGCCGAATAGCGCTGGCGCCTGGCCGCTGTCTGCGCAGCGATCGGGAGCTCCCATGCACCCGGAACAGAATACACATCGACATCGTCTGCATCGACGCTGTACTTGGCCAGGCACTCGCGCGCGCCCGCAAGGAGCTGCTCAGTGACTACCTCATTGAACCGGCTAATGACGATCGCATACCGCTGTCCCTTGCCGTTCGGCTCACCACGCATGTCGGCCAAGGTCAACTCCTGCCCGTCGTTGGGGATTCGGTGCCGGCGTCGCTCATGATCTGCTCATCGACCACTGAGCCATCGCCTGCAACATCATCTTCATCGTGCAGCAAATGTCCGAGCTTGGCCTTCTTGGCAGCCAGGTACCCGCGGTTATGGTCGGTCGCGATGATCTGGATCGGCTCACGGCCCGTGACTTTCAAGCCATAGCCCTCGAGGCCCACGATCTTGCGCGGATTGTTCGTCAGGATGCGAATCGATGTGAGACCAAGGTCCAACAGGATCTGCGCGCCGATGCCGTAGTCGCGGAGGTCGGGCTTGAAGCCGAGCGACTCATTGGCCTGCACGGTGTCCTGCCCCTGATCCTGCAACGCGTATGCCTTGATCTTGTTGGCCAGCCCAATGCCGCGGCCCTCCTGGCGGAGGTATACGATGGCACCTTCGCCTGCCTCATCAATGCGACGCATTGCAGCGTGCAGCTGCTCACCACAGTCACAGCGCAGCGAATGAAACACATCGCCCGTCAAACATTCCGAGTGCATGCGTACGAGCACGTTCTTCTTGCCGTCGATGTCACCCTTCACGAGCGCAACATGCTCGCGCTTGTCGAGCTGGTTCTCGAATGCAATGACGCGGAACTCACCGTACGGCGTCGGAATCACTGCTTCCGCGACCCGCTTCACAATGCGCTCGTGCTGCAAACGATACGCAACGATCTGTGCGACCGTGATGAAGCGTAGTTTGTGCTCGGCTGCAAAGCGCTCGAGCTCCGGACGGCGCGCCATCGTGCCATCGGCGTTCAGGATCTCGCAGATCACGCCAACAGGCGGCAGCTCCGCGAGCCGCGCGAGATCGACCGACGCTTCCGTCTGACCGACGCGACGCAACACACCACCGGTGACTGCACGCAGCGGGAAGACGTGTCCCGGGCGGCGCAAATCATTCGGGCGCGTGTTCAAGTCGGAGAGCAGCTGAACCGTTTTTGCACGATCCGCTGCACTGATGCCCGTCGTCACCCCAAACCGCTGATGCGCATCGACAGACACAGTGAACGCCGTGCCGAGATAGTCCTGGTTCTGCTCCGTCATCGGCGGCAGGCCCATGCTATCCGCACGGTCCGGCGTCAACGCCACGCAGATCAGGCCGCGTCCGTGCGTCGCCATGAAGTTGATCATATCGGGCGTAACGAGGCTCGCCGCACAAACGAGGTCACCCTCGTTCTCACGGTCTTCATCATCCGCGACAATCACCAGCCTGCCGTTCCGGATGTCCTCGATAGCGTCTGCAACGCGGTCAAATGGCATCACGCTCTCCCGTGTGAACTCGGAGCAGTTGGGTCCTCCGGAGTCGAATCTACTACCCCCGCGGTCCCCGTTCGCTTCAGGTACTGTACGACAAACTTGCCGAAAAAGTCACCTTCCAGATTTACCTCGGCGCCGGGCACCAGGTCGCTCAGCGTAGTATGCTTCCATGTGTACGGAATGAGCGCCACCTGGACGATATCGCCGCGCAACTCGTTTACCGTCAGGCTCACGCCGTTCATCGCAATCGACCCGTGCAGCACCGTTACCTCACCTACAAGCGCGGGGAGGCGCACATCGACCAGTACGTGCTCACCCACGTGCTCGATCGATGTCACGACACCGACCGAGTCGACATGCCCCTGCACGAGGTGACCTCCGACGCGTCCGCCGAACGCCAGTGACCGCTCGAGGTTGACCCTGCGCCCGCGCTCGAAGCTGCCGAACGTCGTGCGTGAGAGCGTGGTGCCAATGGCCTGCACGTCGAACGTGCGGTCACGGATTGCAACAACCGTCTGGCAGACGCCGTCGATTGAAATCGAATCGCCAACCGCCGTGTCATTCAGCACGCGTTCTGCGCGAATGACCAGCCGGCGTGCATCGTCGAGC
>JBBQYT010000392.1:0-3467 GCA_038208385.1 Longimicrobiales bacterium
GATCGGAAGCACGGTGAATTCGTCTTTCAGTCCGCGCGGCACGAACGGCACGAACGCAAGCGCTCCTACGACGATCAGTGGTGCAGCTTCACCGACTGCGCGCGACAGTGCGAGGATAGTTCCCGTCAGCATGCCGGGCAACGCCTGAGGCAGCACGTGGTGACGAACTGTCTGCCAGCGTGTTGCGCCGAGCGCGTACGCGCCGAGACGAATGGAGTTCGGCACCGCGCGAATCGCTTCCTGTGATGCGATGATGATTACGGGCAGGCTCAGCAGCGCGAGCGTCATTGCGCCCGCAATCACACTGCGTCCAAGCCCGAGGCCGCGTACGAAAACGGCCAGTCCGAGAATGCCGTAAACGATGGCCGGTACGCCCGCGAGATTCGCGATGTTCATTTGCACGATCTGTTTGATCCTGCTTTGCGGCGCGTATTCCTCGAGCCACACGGCACTGGCAACACCGAGCGGAAATGACAGGAGCGCCGTCAGTCCGAGGATCCAGAGCGACCCTACCAGTGCGGGCCGGATACCGGCTTTCTGCGGGAAGCGCGATGGAAAGCCGGTCAGGAATCCGAGCGACAGCGCGCCGATGCCATCGTGTATGATCTTGCCGAGCAGCACCGCCAGTGCAGCGAGCGCGAGGACCGTAGCGCCAAAACAGACGGCTGCGAAAATCTTGCCCTGCAGCTGGCGCGTCTTGATGCGCGGATTGAATCGGCCGCGGCCGTGTTGAGTTGCCACGGGCGGCAATCCGCGCCTGCGCGGGGTCTCCACGGCAGGAATACCCGTCGGCGTTTCCGCCCGCGGGTGCCGGTTCTCTTCGAGCGGACGCCCGATCGTGTGTCTCAACGGTCCTCTCTTCTGCTCGCTCACTCGTATACCTCGCGGTAGCGCTTGAGAATCGCATTGCTCACGATGTTCATGAGCAGTGTGATCGCGAACAGCGCGAGTCCTACCGCAAAGATCGTCTTGTATTCGATGGTGCCGTACGGCGTGTCACCGCCGCTGACCTGGGCGATGTACGAGGTCATTGTCTGCACGCTCTGGAACGGATTCAGCGTCAGGTTCGGCATCGATCCCGCCGCAATCGTCACGATCATGGTTTCACCGATCGCGCGCGATATTGCGAGAATGAACGATGCGAGGACTCCCGAAAGCGCCGCAGGAACGACGGTGCGCGTTGCAACCTCGAATGGCGTTGCACCTAATGCATACGCGCCTTCCCGGAGCGCACGCGGCACAGCGGACAGTGCATCCTCCGACAGCGAAGACACCATCGGAATGATCATTAGGCCCACCACGATGCTCGCAGATGCAGCATTGAAGATCTGCACCTCCGGCACGACGTGACGGATCAATGGTGTGATAAAGTTCAGTGCAAAATATCCGTAAACGACGGTCGGCACGCCGGCCAGAATCTCGAGTACCGGCTTGATTACCCGGCGTGCCCGATCGGGCGCGTATTCACTTAGATAAACCGCGCTCGCAAGTCCGAGTGGCAGCGCGACGGCGGCAGCGCCGGCTGCCACGAGAAACGAACCCACGAGCAGTGGCAGGATGCCGAAGTGGTGTGGCTCGATCAGCGGCGTCCAGCGCGTGCCGGTCAGAAACTCGAGCGGCGATACAACCTGGAAAAAGCTGATTGCATCTTTCAGCAGTACGACGACAATGCCGACGGTCGTGACGACCGAGAGCACACTGGCGAGGAAAAAGAGTCCGCCAATGATGCGTTCGCCTGCGCGCCGTGATGCGACACCTGTCAGTGCCAGTGCCACATCATCGTGCTCTTCGATCCGTGTCGCCATACCCGTTCTTCTTCCTACTTGCCTGCGGCGAGGGCCAGGTTGGCCTGGTACTTGTCGTCAGCGAGCGGAACGTAGCCGACCTGCGGGACGAGCGACTTCGCGTTGTTCATGTAATACCGCACGAACGAGCCTACTTCAGGCTTCGCGAGCGACGCCTTCTTTACGTAAATGAAGATCGGTCGCGAAAGCGGCTTGTACGTGCCGTCGCCGATGGTCTTCGGCTCGGGCTTCAGACAACCGGTGCCGCTGTTGACGCCAAGCAGCTTCAGCTTGTCCTTGTTCTGCGCGTAGTACGCGTAGCCGAAATAGGCAAGACCGTTCTGGTCACCAGAAACGCCCTGGACGAGCACGTTGTAATCGTCTGCAGCATTGTAGTCCGCTCGACTCGCCTTGGTCTTGCCATTGATCACTTCCGTGAAGTAATCGAACGTGCCGTGCGCAGTGCTCGGTGCGTACAGCTTGATGTCCTGCGCGGGCAGGCCAGCGCGCACATCTGACCACTTCTTAACCTTAGAGTCCGGCTCCCAGATCTTTTTGAGCTCGGCAGTCGTTACGCACTCGAGCTTGCTCGCAGGGTTTACGACAACCGCGATGCCGTCGTATCCAATCGGCATCTCGATCGCCTCGACACCGTTCTGCTTGCACAGTGCTGTTTCCTTTTCATCGATCGGACGCGATGCATCACTGATGTCCGTCTCGCCCGCGCAGAATCGCTTGAAGCCGCCGCCCGTTCCGGAAACCCCAACCGTCACGCGCACATCCTTGCCACTGTCCGAGCGGAACTGCTCTGCAACCGCTTCCGTCACCGGGTACACTGTGCTCGAGCCGTCGATCTGGACGGCCCCCTTGCCTGCGTCTGTCTTGCCCGCAGCATCCCCAGCCTTGTCACCACCACACGCCGCAAGCACCCCAAGCAACGACAGCTGCGCTGCCATTCGCACGATCTTCATTTTGTGTCTCCAGCAGGGGTTGAAAAGCCGCGCAACGAACTTGCACGGAGAATAATTCGCCAGCACACCGCCCAAGTCATCGTTGTGTAACGAATGGGTACCACCGCATAACTCCGGAACGGACTTCACTAAAAGCTCAGATTCCAGTGCAGGAACCACGTTTTGGCCGCCGAACCCGCGAGGCCGTTTCTGGGTGTGGTGGCCTGGTAGTCGAGCGCCAGCGCCGCCTTGCGCGACGGCTCCCAGAACACGCCCGCCAGAAAGAACGTCTGATCGCCACTCACGGCGTCGTTCGGCGTGAAATGATCGAAGCGTACGAGAGCGCCAAACGAGTTGGTCATCAGGTTCGGATTGCCGAACTCGCGGGGACGAACCAGCACGAAGCCGTCGTAGATCCTGCCGCTCACGCCGGTGATCACATCCGTAGCCGGCGTGAGACCCGTTTCCGAATCGTCCGTTCGATGCGCGTAATCCGCACCGAACGTGAACCGGCGATCGCGATTTCCAACGAACAGTCCGTACCGGTTTCTCTCGAGCCTCGTATCGACCGGACGCGTCAGATCCGCTGCAAACCTGCTTGCGTTCGCACCCGCGTAAAACCACGGCGAGATCGCAAATGTCTTGAATAGACCCCTGCTCGATGAAATCGGCGTGATCGAAAGCCTCAGCGCGTAATCCTTGAACCTGTTGTTTTCCGGATTCTCGTAGCCCG
>JBBQYT010000393.1:0-3459 GCA_038208385.1 Longimicrobiales bacterium
TCCTCACCCATACGCACACGGCAAGGGCGGCGACGGCAAACTCCTGGATGTGATCGCCGAGCACGTCGACGCAATCGAGGGCTTCAACGCACGCATTCATCATCAGGACCTGAATGTGCGCGCAGTGCACTGGGCCACGACTCGCAACCTTCCCATGGGCGCCGGCTCCGACGCGCACACACTAGCAGAAATCGGCCGTGCATACGTCGAGGTCCCCGTCTTCGAAGACAACGCCGTCGCATTTCTCACCGCGCTGAAGAGCGGCAAAATCTACGGCCGCGCCTCATCCCGTGCCGTTCACCTCGCCTCCACGTACGCCAAGGTCCGCAAAAAGCTCGGGAATTAAACCGCCGTACTACCCCGGCCGCCGCTCGCTTGCAAGAGCCCCTTGTGGCGTCTACACTTAGCAGGACTCTCTACCGAAACGGACGACGCAATTTTGGCCGCTGATATCAAGGCAATACCGAAAGAACGACGCGAAGCACTCGCAAGAATTCGCGATGCGCTCATCGATGCGAGCAACATCGTGCTTACGACGCACGTCAATGCGGATGGCGATGGCGCGGGTTCCGAGGCCGCGCTGGCTGCCTGGCTCATGGGTCAGGGCAAGCGCGTACGAATTGCGAACCCGACGCCATATCCGGAGCTGTACAACTTTCTGCTACCGAACACAGCAGTGCTGCTCAATCCCGGCGACGCCGATTGGTCTAGCGCACTGAATGCAGCAGACCTGTTCGTTGTGCTCGATGTCAGTGAGCCCAAGAGACTCGGGCGCGTAGCCGGCGCGTTTCGCGACAAGAAAATTGTGTTGATCGACCATCATCCGCCGAATGAAGGTGCGGTTCAGCCGATCGCAGGCGTGCAGGACCCGACGGCGTGCGCTACCGGCGAGCTGATTTACGATCTGCTGGTCGTCGCCGGCACGGAGCCGCCGTGGCCCGCTGCGATCGTCGATGCGATTTATGCTGCGATCGTCACGGACACCGGTTCGTTTCGTTTTGCGAACACCACACCGCGCACGCACATGATCGTTGCGGACTTGTTGCGCAGGGGTGTCGATCCGGAAGAGATGTATCGGCGCATTTTCGCAACAGTCCCGCTCCGCCGCATCCATTTGTTGCGCGCTGCGCTCGAGCATCTCGAAGTCGATGCCGAATCCCATCTCGCCTGGATTACGGTGACGCGTGCTGCGATGGATGCAGCCAACGCGACATCGGAAGACCTCGAGGGTCTGGTCGAGCATGCGCGCTCGATAGAAGGCACCGAGATCGCAATGCTGTTCCGCGAAACTGCCGATGGCAGCACCAAGATTTCGCTGCGCTCGAACGGCCGTGTCGATGTGAATGCAATCGCACGCCAGTTTGGCGGCGGCGGCCACATCAAGGCGAGTGGCGCATTGACGAGCGGACCAATGGAAGTGACGCGCGCGAAAGTGCTGGATGCAGCGCGCGCCGCGGTGCATGCGCTTGAGAGCAGTCCCGTCGAGCTGTAAGTTTCTCACATGGCATACCGTCACCCCGATTTCAGCGATGCCGAATCGCTGGACGCGCCCAACGCTCGCTTTGAACCCGCGCCTGCGGACGGCGTCCTGCCCGAAGGTTTTTTTGCGACGACCAACCTGCCGACCTACGTGAAGGTACGCGGAAAGTGGAAATTGCCGCGTCTCCCGCGCATGGATGGCGTCATCGTTCTTGAAGGCGATGGCACCCTGCGCGTCGTCGAGGGACGGTACGTGCATGCAGGGCAGCCCGTCGCCGTCGGTCTATCCGAAGATGGCGGCGAAGGTATTTACGTGCACGCGAATGCGTTTCTCGGCGATGACGATGAGGAAAGCGACTTCGCATTCATGCGCACCGAAGTCAGCCGCGAAAAGCCCGTCG
The DNA here is from genome assembly GCA_038208385.1 of Longimicrobiales bacterium. GTDB lineage: Bacteria > Gemmatimonadota > Gemmatimonadetes > Longimicrobiales > RSA9 > JBBQYT01. Next base: position 1,881 of record JBBQYT010000393.1, read on the forward strand.
ACTACGTCGAGATGGCGGAGCTGATGCTGAAGGAAAAACAGCGCGGCGGATACATCGTGTGGGTGCTCGGACCTGCCATTCTGCACTCGCGCGGACGCGACAACATCATCTGGTTCGTCGAGAACGGCTACGTGTCGGCACTGCTCGGCGGCAACGCCGTCGGCGTGCACGACATCGAGCAGGCGCTCATGGGAACAACGCTTGGAATGGATCGCTCGGGACGACCGCTGCACGGCGGACACTCGTTCCACGTGCGCGCCATCAACCGCATCCGGCGCGCAGGCTCCATTCAGAAAGCCGTCGAGCAGGGCGTCCTGAACGAGGGCATCATGTATTCGTGCGTGAAGCACAACGTGCCCGTCCTTCTCGCAGGCTCGATCCGCGACGACGGTCCGCTGCCCGACACAATCACCGATATGCTGCGCGCACAGGAGATCATGCGCACCTATGCGGAAAAAGCGACCATGGCCATCATGATCGCCACCGCGCTGCATTCCATAGGATTCGGTAACATGCTGCCGTCGTACATCGTTCAGGACGATGGAGGACTTCGTCCTCTCACAACGATCGCCGTCGACAGCTCGGAGTTCGTCGTCAGCAAACTGAAGGATCGCGGAACGCACCAGGCGTTCGGCGTCATTACGAACGCACAGGATTTCCTCCACGTGCTGCGATTCTTCGTCGAAGCTGCAGAACAAAAAGAACGCGCACGCCTTGGCGAAATCCCCCAGCGCCGGCACGGCGAAACCGAAGACGGGAAACAATAGATGCTGCTCGAACCATCAGATCCAACCGCCGGGCCCGAGCCTGAGCGCGGGCCGGAGCCTGAGCTCCAAAAACACACCGGACACGATTTGCCGACCGAGTCCGTGGAGATCACCGAACTCGCACCCCCGGTTGACTCCATGTCCCAGTCCGACCTCCGGTTTGAGCCCGATCTCAAGTCCGAGCCCGAGCCCGAGCCCGAGCTCGAGCCCGGAACGCTCGCGGATTTCATGGACCGCCTCTCGAGCCGCATTCCAGTCGATCGCATTGAGGAAATCTGGATTTTCCCCCCGCGCAAAGCCGGCTTCGGTGACAGCACTGTCCTGGCCGTCTCCGCCTTCGAGGCAGACCCCGACCGCCGTCGCATTGCGACAGGCCAGTTCAGTGTGACAAAGGACCCCAAAGGTAAGCCCATCATCGAAGAGGCCATCAACGAGCACGGCACCGCTCCCGCAGACCGCGTAAGCCGCGTCATCGAGGGCGTGCTCCGGCGCATGGGTGATGACTTGAGTGCCGTTCCGCGCCATATCACCATCGCAGGCGATCTCCAGGCGTGGGCTCGCCTGCGGGAGGGTTCATAAGGCAGCGATTAGCGATTAGCGATTAGTGATTAGTTGATCGTCGCCGCCTCCGGTTGCCGGCGTCTTCCAGCAAGCCAGCGGTCCGCGGGCATCCGGATTTGGCGGAGAACAAACTAATCCCTAATCGCTAATCCCTACTCGCTGCAGTGAGAGCTTGCCGCGTAAAGTTTTTGTCGCTATTAATAATCATTGTTGGAAACGGAACTGAGTCTCAACCTCTTCTGTAGATGATC
>JBBQYT010000394.1:0-3456 GCA_038208385.1 Longimicrobiales bacterium
CCGCCTCAGCCGCGACCGTAGCCGCAAACGGCGTCGACTTCTTCGAGCCCTTGAAGCCGGCCTTGCCCGAGCTGCCCCACGACACAACGCCACCACTCATGTCCGTAATGGTCACGAGGGTGTTGTTGAACGTCGCCTTGATGTGCGCGATGCCCTCTGCCTCGACATGCTTGCGAGACTTCTTGGGCCGCGCGCCCTTCTTTTTCGGATCCGCCATTCTGTAGTACCGTCGGTTGCTGAGTTATTTCGACTACTTCTTCGGCGCCTTCTTCTTGCCTGCGATCGCGCGACGCTGACCCTTGTGGGTGCGCGCGTTCGTATGCGTCCGCTGGCCGCGCACCGGCAGGCCGCGCCGATGACGCAGGCCGCGATAGCAGCCAATGTCCATCAATCGCTTGATGTTCATCGACACTTCGCTGCGCAGCGCGCCCTCGACCTTCAGCGTGCTCTCGATGATGCGGCGGAGCTTGTTGACTTCATCATCGGACAACTCGTGCACCCGGCGGTCCGGATTGACACCCGTCGCGACCAGAATCTTTCGCGCCGTGGCATCTCCGATTCCGAAGATATACGTGAGTCCGACTTCAATCCGCTTGTTGCGCGGAAGATCGATGCCTGCAATGCGGGCCATAGTCGATTATCCCTGACGCTGCTTGTGACGCGGGTTTTTCTTGCAGATGACGCGGACCACGCCAGCGCGGCGGATCACCTTGCAATGCTCGCAAATTGGCTTGACGCTGCTTCGAACCTTCATGGCTCGCCTGCCCCTCTGGTCTGGAAACTTTATTGAACAGCTTTTTAATATACCTAGGAGCCCGGACCCAATCAAGGGCACCCGGGCGTCCAAAAACGCACTGCACACTCGACACGTTTGACGAGGCGCCTACGCCAATCCCGGCAGGGACGTCAGCACCCGCGGACCGTCATCAAGGACGGCCACCGTATGCTCGAAATGTGCGCTCAGCGCACGGTCTGACGTCACTACCGTCCAGCGATCGGGCAGGGTACGAACCTCCGCCCGGCCCTGGTTCACCATCGGCTCGATTGCGATCACGAGACCTGCCTGGATCTTCAGGCCCTTGCCCGGGCGGCCGAAGTTCGGCACCTGGGGTTCTTCATGCGGCTCCCGGCCGATTCCATGACCCACCAGGTCGCGGACGACAGTATAGCCTGCCGCCTCGGCGACGCTCTGGATCGCATGCCCGATATCACCCAGCCGGTTGCCCGGGGCGGCGAGGGCAATGCCCCGCCGCAGGGATTCCTGGGTCACGTCGAGCAGCCGTTGCACTTCCGGCCGCACCTGGCCGACCGGCAATGTGACCGCGGCATCCGCAAACCAGCCGTCGAGCTTCACGCCGGCATCGACACTTACCACATCGCCTTCGGCGAGTGTCCTGGCCACGTTCGGAATGCCATGGACGACTTCGTGGTTCACCGAAGTGCAAACGCTATTCGGGAACCCGTAGAGACCCTTGAACGCCGGCTCCGCGCCCGGATAGGAGCGAATGAAGTCGTCCGAAAACTTGTCCAGCTCAGCCGTGGTGATGCCCGGCTTGACCAGTGGCCGCAGGGCCTCGAACAGCCGGGCCAGAATGGCACCGGCACGGCCCATCGCCTCGATTTCGGGGAGTGTCTTCAGCGAGATCATGATTCAATCGCGCTGACGACCGCGTCGTGGACTTCGTTGACTTCCAGATCGCCCTGCACAGTGGCCATCGGCGCGCCGTGCGAGCGGTAGTAATCGATCAGCGGCTGTGTCTGCGCGTTATACACCTGCAGGCGCTTTCGTACAGTTTCAGCGTTGTCATCGATGCGCTCGCTCAGGGCATTCCCGCATTTGTCGCAGATGCCGGCACGAATCGGCGGATCGGAATAAATGTTATACACCGCACTGCACTCGGGGCACGTACGCCGGCCACTGATTCGCTGCACGAGCGCCTCATCCGGCACGTCCAGGACGACCACGCGGTCCAGCTTCCTGCCCGCCTTCTTCATCAGCGCATCGAGCGCCTCGGCCTGCGGCAGTGTGCGCGGGAAGCCGTCCAGAATGAAGCCTTTCTCGGTGCGGCCATCGCCCAGCACTTCATCAACGAGCCCGAGAATCACATCATCGGGCACCAGATCGCCGGCGTCCATGAACTCCTTGGCCTTGGCTCCGAGCGGCGTGCCGAAACGCACAGCTTCGCGCAGCAGATCTCCAGTGGAGATGCGCGGAATGCCGAGCTTTTCAGCGAGCAGGGCCCCCTGGGTACCTTTACCTGCTCCAGGTGCGCCGAAGAGTATCAAGTCCACGTAGAATCCTCAATTTCCTTCAACAGGACGCGGCGACACGGTGACACGGTGACACGGCGATGGAGGAATCAGGTTCGCTGCGTCTCCGCGTCGCCCTGTCGCCGCGTCAGAATGATCAACGCGCCGAGCGAGCGGGGGCCAGGCAAGCTACATGTACCGTTGGCGCCCGCGGAACCTGACGCGGCCCTTCTTCATGAAACCTTCATAGTGACGGAGCAGCAGGTGCTGCTGCATCTGCTGAACCGTGTCGAGCGCAACGCCGACGACGATCAGCACCGACGTACCACCGAACGAGAAGAGCGTCGCACCCATCGCCTGACTGATGAAGGATGGCAGAAGAGCCATCGCCGCCAAATACAGTGAGCCGGGCAATGTGATACGGCTCAATACGCGATCGATGTATTCTGCCGTACGCGCACCCGGCTTCACGCCAGGAATGAATGCGCCCTGCTTCTTCAGGTTCTCGGCGAGGTCGATCGGATTGAAGATGATCGCCGTGTAGAAGTACGTGAAGAAAACGATCAGCACGGTGTAGAGGATGTAGTACACCGACGTACCCGGCTGCAGGTAAGTCGCGCTCTCCTTCAGCCAGCTGATGTTGCTGAACGTCGCCACCGTACCCGGGATGATGATGATCGACTGCGCGAAGATGATCGGCATCACACCCGCAGAGTTGATGCGCAGCGGGATAAAGCTTTTCTGACCTTCGCGGATGCGCCCCCGGCCCATCACTTTGCGTGGTATCTGCACCGGTATCTTGCGCGCGGCCATCGTCATTGCGACGACGCCTGCGATCACGCCGATCATCACGATTCCGATGATTACGACGACGACGATGCTGACGACGCCCGTCGTCACTGCTTCATACGTTGAGCCGAGGCCCGACGGAAAGCGGTCGATGATGTTGAAGAAAATCAGGAGCGACATGCCGTTGCCGATGCCGCGCTCCGTGATTTGCTCACCGAGCCACATGACGAAGACTGCGCCGGCGGTCATGATCACTGCTGTCGTGATCATGAAGCCCATACCAGGCGTGCGTACGGCACCTGGCAGACTCTGCAGGAATACCGAGTAGCCCCATGCCTGAACGAAGGCGAGCGCAACGGTCGCATAGCGCGTCCACTGCGTCAGCTTCTTCCGGCCGTCCTCGCCTTCCTTCTGCAT
>JBBQYT010000395.1:0-3451 GCA_038208385.1 Longimicrobiales bacterium
CCAGGCGTTGGGTGACGAAACGGATTCACGTTTATCAGTCTATCGTCTATCGTCTATCGTCTGCCGTTCAAGTAATCGGTTTTCCGCCCTTGGGCGCGCCCTCGGGGCCGTTGTCGTAGTCCTGCACGCTGGAGATGTTGGGCATGCCCCAGTCGTGTCCGTTCCAGCCGTCGAAGCCTTCCATCTTGAATGCCCAGAACCCCGTCTGCAGATCGCTGATGACAATCAGGCCGTCGGCGTTGCGGACATCGACGCCCCATGCACCCTGCATGACGTTGCCGGCCCATGAATTGTGCGGGCCGTCATAGGTGTCGTAGTAACCGACGGTGATCGGGTTCGTCGGATCCATCATGTTGACGACCTGCAAACCATCTTCGTACGCCGACACGAACACGTAGGGCCAGCGCATCTCGAAGTTGTGCGCAAGATTCTGCCAGTTTGCAGTCCATGCGCCGATCGAGCGGCTGATGTTGCCCTGGAAGTTCGAGTTGTCGCCCTTCGGCTTCAGGTCGAACATGCGGAGCGGTGCGTACTGATATTCGGTCTCCGTGATCGCGTAGCGGCCGAGCGGATCCGCTGCAATCGTATGTCCCCACTGCACGCCCTGCACACCGGTAACCGATGTGATGAGCTGCGGCGCTTCGGGCTTGCTAATGTCGTAAATGTGATAACCGCCGAGGCCCGCACCGTAGAACTTGTCCTGGTGCGTCACCGGGTCGTACGCGAGATAGAAATCGTGGTATCCGAGCATCGGGAAGTTCGGAATCGCACTCATGCCCTGCGGAACTGGAATGCGGCCGACCAAGCCCTGATCCTGCGCGCCGCTCAGGAACTTCGCCATGTCGTAAATGTTGCAGTACGGTCCTGTCGTCGTTACGACGAGCAATGTGCGACCGTCCGAGTGCTTGTACATGAAATGCTCGTGAAACCCGCCAATGAATTCCTTCTCGCGAATGCGGCCGACTTCCTTCACAAGCGCGGGATTCGGCAGACCCGTTACGTCGAAGACGATGGCGCCCAGGTCCGCGTCCGGGCCGCCCTGCTTGAACTGCACGGCGAGCACGAAATAGTACTTGCTGCCAAGCTTGAAGTAGCGCGACTCGAGACCACCCGCGCCCTGGTGAAGCTCCGCGTTTTCAATGCGCCAGCGATAAATGACTTTCGCCTTGGCCGGATCCTTCAAGTCGATGACATCGAACCCCGACGGCACGAGACGACGCGCCACGTATGCATACGGACGCGACAGCTCCTGCTCGATTTCGATGTCTGCAATCGTGAAGACCGCGCCGAGCGGCACGTGTGACAACATCTTCATGTTGTCACTGCGGTTCTTGCCCGGCTGATAGGACGTGCTGGTACCGCCGAACTGCGTGAGATAGGGCGACGGAGTGCCCGAAGATCCAGTGGCCGGTGCTGGTGCTGCGGGTGCTGCTGTCGTCTGCGCATTGACCTGCTGCACTGAAACGAGCAACGACATCGACACTACTGATGCCGCGACCATTGCAACGCGTGCGCCTGAATTCAACTTCATCGGAGTTCCCTCTTTGGATGACGTATAAAAAAGAGCGCAAACGGGCCTTTGAGAGCTCGCGTCGCCGCTCCGTAAGCGCTTGCTAAACTACGTGTTCAGACTGGTTTGATCGGGTGAGATATACGCCGCCAAAGTAACTCTGCGCGAAAGGCAAAGTCAACGAAAATCGCTGCGGTCTGCGGGTGTTTCGTGGGCAGCTGTGCGCGCCGCGCGCACCTGCCGCTGAACGCCCGGCGCGAAATGCGGATCGGTGGATGCGGGTAAAGTCAGCGTAAAGGTAGATCCCAGGCCGAGTTCGCTTTCGGCGACCAGATCACCACCCAGGGCGCGCGCCAGGTCTCTGCTGATCGACAAGCCCAGCCCCGTTCCCTCTGTGGTCCGCGTCAAACCCACGTCCAGACGCACGAACGGCTCGAAAATCGTCTCCAGCTTCTCCCTGGGAATACCTCGCCCGTTATCGCGCACCTGGATGTGTACGGTGCCGTCCATCAGCCGCGAGGCCAGCTGCACATGGCCACCCGGACGCGTGTACTTGATCGAATTCGATAGCAGGTTGAGCACGATCTGCTGCAGCTTCTCCCGGTCCGCCAGCGCGTGTACGCCCGGCATGTGCGCCTGCTCGAACGTGAGTCCCTGCGAATGAATCTGCGGCGCCACCATCTCGATGGCGGCACTGAGCGAGTCGGGCACATCGACGTCGGTGATGATGAATCCGGCGTGGCCGGCATCGAGCCGCATGAAGTTCAGGACATCATTGACCATGGCCAGCAGGTGAAGCTGGCTCCGCCGGATCCGGGCGAGGTCTTCCTGCGCGTAGCCACCGATCGCATTCAGTGGTGTGCGCAGCTCGTGGCTCATGACGGCCAGGAAGTCGGACTTTGCGCGGTTGGCTTCTTCCGCTTCGCGATAGAGTCGTGCGTTGTCGATTGCGAGTGCGGCGCGCGATGCGATCTGTTTGGCGAGTGGTATGTCGTTTTCGACGTATGTGCGTTGCGTCACGGAGTACACAAACGTGATGACGCCGAGGGTTGTTTCGCGTGCGATGAGCGGGACGCACATGTATGCGTGCGGCTGCAGGTCGCGCAGAAGCTCGTCCAGCTCTGCCGGTCGATGCTCGGATGATTGTGCGACGACGACCGGGTCGGACGAGAACTCGGGCTGACCGCTCGCGAGTATGCGATCGATGAGAGGATGCTGTCCGAGTATCGGTGGGAGTGTGCGCATGATGTCGAGTTTTGGCTGAAACGCGGGGTCGGCGTGTGCGAGAGCAGCGCGCACCATCTCACCGTTCTCGTCGATCAGATCGACGAGGCAATAGTCGCCGAAGAAGGGGACAGACTCGCGTACAACGCGCTCGAGCGTAGCGTCCAGGTCGAGCGATGCCGCGAGCGAGGAGCCTGCGTCGGCCAGGAAGCGAAGCACTTCTTCCGTGCGCTTCGCGTCGGTGATGTCCTGGAAATTGATCGCGCGATACAGGACGTGTCCGCTCTCATCGCGAAACACGCTCACATCGATCAATACCGGGAAGCGCGCGCCACCCTTTCGCACGTGCACGGACTGGAACGTGTGATGGCCAACGGCGAGGCTGATCTGTTTTTGTACGTCGAGATCTGCGCGTGCGTCGGGAGCGCCGAGCGAGGAAAGCGAACGGCCGCGCAGCTCGTCCGTGGTGTAGCCATGCATTGATGCGAACGCGGGATTGAACGTCTCGATCTCTTCCGTGTTCGCACGCGTGATCGCAACACCCCAGCCTGCGTGCTCGAACATTGCGGCCCAGCGCACGAGCGCGCGCTCTGCCGCGCGCATTGCCGACACGTCACGAGCGATGTTCGATGCGCCGATGATGCGACCCTGGTCATCGCGTACGGGCGATACTGTCAGGAATACCTGAACGGTCGATCCGTCTTTTCTGCGGCGAAC
>JBBQYT010000396.1:0-3446 GCA_038208385.1 Longimicrobiales bacterium
ATGGAAGCGCTCATTGAATACGGCGAACGGATGGTCGAGCGCGGGCTGCGGTTGATTCCGGTGGGTGAGTATGGCGCGGAAGATGTTGTTGAAAGCGATGGCTTTGGTGGCGGTCCGTTTGCTCTGCGGGTGTTACTCACCGTCTCGAACGGGACGATGGTTGCGGATTTTAGGGGAAGCGCGCCGCAGGCGAGCGGTGGCATCAATGCAGTCTCTGCGATCACGACATCGTGCGTGAAGTATGTAGTGCGGTGTGTCGTCGAGGCGCTTCTCGGACAAACCCTGCCGGCCGGTGGCGGCGAGATGCGCGCTGTGCGGCTCGTGCTTCCCGCGCGGAGCATTGTAGCAGCCGAGCTGCCAGCAAGCGTCGCTGCCGGCAATGTGGAAACATCACAGCGCATTACGGACGTTCTGTTCGCTGCGTTGGCGACTGCGCTGCCGGAGCTGATCCCGGCAGAATCGCAGGGCACGATGAACAATCTCACGGTCGGCGGCATCGATTCGCGGACCGGAGCGTCGTACGCATATTACGAAACTGCCGGCGGCGGTATGGGTGCTTCGCCGCAAGGCGCGGGGCTGTCTGCGGTGCACGTGCACATGAGCAATTCGTTGAACACACCGATCGAAGCGCTCGAGCATTCGTATCCGTTTCGTGTGCGACGATACGAAGTGCGCCGTGGCACCGGCGGAGCGGGAGTGCACAACGGTGGTGATGGCATTCGCCGTGATATCGAGATTCTTGCCGAGGCGGATGTGAACGTACTGTCGGAGCGGCGAACTACCAGACCGCACGGCCTTGCTGGCGGAGTCGATGGTGCTGCTGGTGAGAATGTGTTGATTCGGAACGGGGAAGAGCAGGTGCTGGAGAGCAAGTTCAGCATTCGCGTGCAGCCGGGTGATATCCTGAGTCTGCGCACGCCCGGCGGCGGTGGCTGGGGCATTTCCGCCGGACAGTGATCGTGAATCTGGAACGACGTTACACCACGATAGGCGATTACCGCGTGCATTCCGTGCATGCGGGTGCAGGCCAGGACGTAGTTCTGCTGCACGGCCTGTCGGGTTCGCATCGCTGGTGGAGAAATACCGTCGACGTGCTTGCGCAAAACTACCGCGTGCACGTTCCCGAGCTGATTGGCTTTGGACGCAGCCGGTCCGTCCGCAAACAGCCCGATATCAGCTCGACATCCGAGATCCTGCTCAGCTGGATGGAGGAGCTCGGCATTGCACGATGTACGCTCGTCGGACATTCGATGGGCGGACAGATCTCGATTCATTTTGCCGTCAGCGCACCGGATCGACTCGACAAACTCGTGCTCGTCAGTGCTGCAGGAATTCCGCGCGCATTCTCAGTCTCCGAAGCGACGCGCTTCATTTCCGAAGTCGTGCCTCCGCGCGCGTGGGGCAGTCCTCGCTTTCTGCCGACCAGTGCACTCGACGCACTGCGCGCAGGTCCTCTCACAATTCTGCGCGCGGCAATGTACCTCGTGGCAGACGATGTACGACCCCTGCTTCCGCTGATCCGCACGCCGACCCTGCTCATCTGGGGAACGCACGACCCACTCACACCGCTCGACCACGCACAGATGATGCTGCAGCTGATTCCCGGCGCGCGACTCGTCACACTGCAGAACGCAGCACACGTTCCCATGGCTGACCAACCCGCCGCATTCAACGCAGCGCTCATAACATTCCTCGACGAGCGCAGCGGATGAGTGTTCGGCACGAGACGGTCGAGGTGCGCGGCAGAACCGTCCACTACATGGAAGCCGGTCACGGCGCACCTGCAATCCTGTGCGCCGGTCTCGGACTGTCCGGCCGCTTCTACAATGAAAACATGAAGATGTTCGCTGCGTCAGGTCTGCGACTCATCGTGCCCGACGCGCCCGGATTCGGACAGACGCGCGGACCGTGGCTCGGCGATACCGTGCAGGACAACGCGCGCTGGATCATCGACTTCGCTAATGCGATTGGCGTGCGACGCGGCGCACTCGTCGGACACTCCGTCGGCGCACAAGTCGCGCTCAGCGCCGCTGCCGACTCGCCGCACTTCGCAACCGCCCTGGTGCTCGCCGGACCGTCGGGAGATCCCGGCCGCTTCAAGCTGCTGCGACAGGCCCTGGGCATCGCGATCACGATGCCCCGCGAGCCATTCGCACTCCTGCGCGCCGTCGCGTGGGACTACATCCGCACATCGCCCATCCGATACCTCGCCACGTGGATAAAAGCTGCACGCGACAATCCGTTCGATTCAGCAGCGCGCGTGCGTTGCCCGACACTCATCGTCGCAGGCAAGCGCGATCCGATCGCACGCGCGGAATATGTCGGGTTGCTGCAGCAACGTATTCCTGGCGCGCGCGTCGTGTTCGTGGCGGGCGGAGCGCACGGAATCACGTTCGACCGTGCGCGGGAGTTCGATCGTGTGGTTGTGGGTTTTCTTCGTGGAGTTGGGTGAAGTCCTTGCATCGGTTTTACACAGGGATCACAGAGGTATCACAGGGTGCACAGAGACAATTTTAGAAACCTGTTTATCTTGTCCAATATTTCTTTCTGTGATGTCTGTGATTCTTTGGGGTCTCAGTGAGAAATCGATGTGTTGCCTTTGTGCCACAAAGTGCTTGACCGCAACCAATGTTTGTTATAACCTGATTTATGGCGAAGAACAGTCCAGCACTCAAAAAGGACGCAGTGCGGGTCGAGCCGAAAGCTCCTCGCGGTAAGGCGTCGTCGAAAAAAGGGAATAGTGCGCTCGATCTGGATCGGTTGATTCATGAGCGTGTGCGGTTGGGGATTGTGAGTGCGTTGGCGGGTGCGGACTGGCTGACGTTCAATGACTTGAAGAGTGCGTTGCAGACTACGGATGGGAATTTGAGTGTGCATGCTCGGCGGCTGGAGGAGGCGGGGTACGTTGCGTGTCAGAAGTCGTTCGAGGGTCGGGTGCCGAAGACGGAGTATCGGCTGACGGCGGAGGGTCGGAGGGCGTTGCAGAAGTATTTGATGCATATGGAAGCGATCATTCAGGCGACGCGGGACGTCTGAGTCGATGAGCGCGGTGGAGCGGATCGAGTCGGAGGAGGAGTCGATCGCGCTGCAGGATCGTGCGATGGACAATTTGCGCTACATCCGGGAGACGATGGAGCGCGCGACATCGTTCACGGCGGTTCCTGGAGTTGGCGGTGTGTTGATGGGCGCGACTGCGCTGGTTGCGGCGTGGCTCGCCGCGCATTCATCGTCGTCGCGACAGTGGCTAGCGGTCTGGGCGATCGAGGCGGTCATCGCGATTGCAATTGCGTTGTATGCGATGGTGCGCAAGTCACGCGCTGCGGGAATGCTGCTGCTGTCGGGACCGGGTCTCAAGTTCGCGGCTGCGCTGGCGCCACCTCTTTTCGTCGGTGGGATTCTGAGTGCGGTGTTGTGGCGTTCAGGTCAGGTGGGAATGTTGCCGGGGA
>JBBQYT010000397.1:0-3438 GCA_038208385.1 Longimicrobiales bacterium
AATTTGTCGCTTGCGATATTCGACTGCAGAAAGCAGGTGATCGACGCCCTGCACCGCAGGCCAGTCCTCGACCGTACACACACCGTGACGCAGCCATGCCTTCATGCCACCGCGCGCGCTCGAGCCTTCGTAATGTTCGCCGGGCCATTCATCGTACCGGCGTGCGAGCTCGTACAGCATGTACGGACTGACCTGTCGCTTGATGCCGCGCTGATGCAACAGGTAGTTCACAACAGCGGCGAGGGCGAATCCGGTGCAGGCGCCTTCTCTGCCCTGGTCGAGAATGAAGGGCACGAAATCGCAGTTGACCAGCTCGTCGGGCAGCGGGGCGAGGCGCGGGCGATACAGCCAGTCGCGAATGTCGACGCGGTCGGGCACTGCATCGAGCTTGCGATCCATGCGCTCGCCGCTCGTGCGGTGACGCTCGGGTGGACGCCGCTCCGATGCTTCGGGGCGCGTCGTCTTGGGCGGCGATGGATCCGATGCTTCGGGGCTGCGACGCGTGGATGTTCTGCGCGCTGTGGGAGCTTCTCGTTTTTGTGGCATCACGGGCCTTACTGTCGTGGATTTCACAACACCCATCGCCTACAATGGTAGTTGCCGTCACCGTCCCCGCAATGGAGGTGTGCAATGAGCGCCGACGAAAGAGAAGACACCACGGTCTACGAGGCAGTGGTGAACGACGAGGAGCAGTACTCGATCTGGCCGGCCCACCGCGAGCTGCCTCTCGGGTGGCGCAAAGCCGGCAAGCGCGGCCTCAAGCCCGAGGTCCTCGCCTGGATCAAAGAGGTGTGGACGGACATGCGTCCGCTGAGTTTGCGGAAAAAGCTGGACGAGATGGAGAGGAGCCAGCAGGAGCGCGCGCCTTGACCCTCACCCGGCGCGGGTGCAGACTACAAAGTGAAATCCCTTGCACAGCCCGCTAGTCCAACAGGAGCGCCTGACAATGCGCACTTCTCTGCAGCACTTCATTCTGGCGATGACGTTCTCGACAATTCTCAGCTCTGCGGCATTTGCACAGGCACGCGCGCCGATCGACACGGCGCTGGTTGCGAAGCGCGAACGCATCGAGAAAGAGCTCGAGGATGTCGCGATCATTGAACGCAAAGTCATGGTGCCAATGCGCGATGGCGTGCGTATGGCCGCCGATGTCTACCGGCCGAAAAATCCGAAAGGCCCGGTGCCGATCATCTTCGTGCGCACGCCGTACAACTTCAATTTCTGGGACGTAAAGCTTGGCGCACCGCGCGATATGAGTGACCAGCTCGAGGCCGTGAAGCGCGGCTATGCATACATCGACATGAACGAGCGCGGTCATTTCTTCTCGGAAGGCAATTACGACATCCTCGGACCGCCGCGCACGGATGGCGATGACGCGATCTCGTGGATGGGCAAGCAGCCGTGGACGAACGGCAAAGTCGGCACGATCGGTTGTTCGTCGACTGCGGAATGGCAGATGGGTGTTGCTGCGATGGGCAACCCGCACTACTCGGCGTTGATTGCGGAAGGATTCGGCGCTGGCGTCGGCAAGGTTGGGCCTTACACCGAGCAGGGCAACTGGTATCGCGGCGGCGCAGTTCAGATGCTCTTCATTGCGTGGCTGTCGGGGGAGCAGAACCAGGTGCGTCCGATGTTCCCGGCGAATTTGTCGCAGGCGGATCTGATTCGCGCGTCGAAGTCATTCGACCTCGCAGAGCAGGCCCCGCGCGTCGACTGGGCGAAGGGGCTAGCGCACCTGCCGGAGATGGACATCATCAAGGCAGTCGATGGACCACACGGCATTTTCGCGGATTCGATGCCGGGCCTCGCGACGGGCGGCGCAATGATCAAGCGCACGCCGGGCGATCCTGCGTGGTACAAGGGCGGACTTTTTCATGACAGCATGACGATCAACATACCGGGACTCTGGATGATGTCCTGGTACGACGTTTCGGTCGGTCCGAACCTCGCCACCTACAATCATGTGCGGAAGACGGCGCGGCCCGAGATCGCCAATCAGCAATACGCAGTCATCGCGCCGACACTGCACTGCTCGTACAAGCGTGCGACCGAGAACACGGTTGTCGGCGAGCGCAGCATGGGCGATGCGCGCCTCAATTATGCAGCACTGGAGTACGGCTGGTTCGATCACTTCCTGAAGGGCGAGAACAACGGCCTGCTCGATACACTGCCGAAGGTTCGCTACTTCACGATGGGCAGCAACAAATGGCAGACATCGGACACGTGGCCGCCGCGCGGCGCGCAGTCGCTCACCTACTATCTCGCGAGCAACGGAAACGCCAACACGTTGAATGGCGATGGCAAGCTGGCCACGAGCATGTCAGGTGCCGACAAGCCCGACAAGTTCACATACGATCCAATGGCGCCCGTGCCTTCATACGGCGGCAATGTCTGCTGCACCGGCAATGCCGTGCAGGGCGGCGCATGGGACCAGCGCAAGATGGAAGAGCGGCCGGAGATCCTGGTGTATACAACGGATCCGCTGAAGGAAGGCACAGAAGTGAGCGGCCCCATCGATGTGTCGCTCTACGTGTCGTCGGATGTAAAGGACACGGACTTCACTGTGAAAATCATCGACGTCGGACCCGACGGGAAAGCGTACAACCTCGATGAGACGATCCAGCGCGTGCGCTACCGGGAGGGTTACGACAAGCAGGTGATGATGGCGCCGGGCAAGGTTTACAAGGTGACGCTGAGCCCGATGACGACGAGCAATTACTTCGAGGCGGGACACAGTATCCGGATCGAAGTGTCGAGCAGCAACTTCCCGCGCTTCGACCGCAACCTGAATACGGGCGGAAAGAATTACGATGAGACGCAGGGTATCGTCGCGCACAACGTGATTCACCACTCGAAGGAATATCCATCTTCGATCAAGATCACTGTTGTGAAGAATCGCTCGACGACGTAGCCAACTCAATGGGGGCGTAATGATGAAAGCATCGAGAGCGTTGCTCGCGGCTGCGCTCGTTGTGATCGGCTTTGCGAGCAACGCGGTGGCTCAGGCGGCGACGGAGTCGAAAGCTTCCGGACAGGCGGCCCCGCAATGGTCGTACGAGGGTGCCGCTGGCCCGGCCGCATGGGGAAAGTTGAGCGGTGAGTATTCGATCTGTTCGACGGGACAGAAGCAGTCGCCGATCGACATCACCGATGCGGTAGCAGCGAAGATGCGTCCGCTGCAGTTCGAGTATCGCCAGGCGAGCGCGGTCGTGGCCAACAACGGACATGTCGTTCAGGCGACGTTCGCCAGCGCCGAGGATCATCACGATGATGCTGCTGCCGGTGAACACGGACATGGCGGGCATGCCGAGGGCAGCCTGCTCCAAATCGGTGACGACAATTATCAGCTCGTGCAGTTTCATTATCACTACCCGAGCGAACACCTGATCGACGGCGTTGCAGCGCCGCTCGAGGTTCACCTCGTTCACCGGAACGAAA
>JBBQYT010000398.1:0-3434 GCA_038208385.1 Longimicrobiales bacterium
AGTGATGCCGCCCTGCGCGAAGCGCGTCGCCAGCGGCACTCCGTTCCTGCGACAATGAACGAGCGCGGCAACAACTTCCGGTCAGCGGGCGGTCGCAAAGTCTCTACCGACTGGGCAGTGCCGTACTATCGCCTCGATGAAGCTGTGCAAATGGCGCGCAGCACGGCCGACAGGCATGGCGTCGAGCAGGCGGTATTGTACGGCCACGCGGGCAATGGCCACCCGCACCAGAATTTCATCGCGCACAATCCCGAAGAGCTCGAGAAGATCGAGCACGTCGTCGAAGATACACTGAAGCACATTGTGGGAATGGGCGGGACTGTCGCTGCCGAGCATGGCATCGGCAAGCTCAAGAGGCGCTGGATGTCACTCCAGATGTCACCACTGCAGGTCGAAGTGATGCACGCAGTAAAGAATCAGCTGGACCCTTACGGATTACTTGCACCTGGGAACGTACTATGACAACGAAGATTCGCGTCGCGCACTCCCCCGATTCCGACGACGCGTTCATGTTCTACGCACTCGCCACCAATCAGATCGATACCGGCGACATCGAATTCATTCACGAGCTGCAGGATATCGAAACACTGAACCGTCGCGCACTGAACGCAGAGCTCGAGGTCACCGCCGTCTCGATCCATGCCTACGCGTACCTCTCTGACAAATACGTGCTGCTGCCGCACGGCGCATCGATGGGTGAGGGCTACGGTCCGCGCCTCGTCGCGCGCGAGCCGTTCACGCCGAAAGACCTCAAGGGCAAACGCATCGCAGTTCCCGGCACGCTCACCTCAGCGTATCTCGCATTGCGACTGTTTCAGCCGGATGTCGAAACGCACGTCGTGCCGTTCGACGAAATCATGGACCACGTCAAGGATGGCAGAGCTGATGCTGGTTTGTTGATTCACGAAGGCCAGCTGACGTACCAGGACGAAGGCCTGCACCTGGTTGTCGATCTCGGCGAGTGGTGGGCAAAGGAAAACGGCGGACTACCGCTCCCGCTCGGCGGCAACGCAATTCGCCGCGACCTGGGCCCTGATGTCATTCGCCGTGCGTCGCGCCTGCTGCGCGATTCAATCGCATTCGGACTGCAGCACCGCGCCGAAGCACTCGCACACGCGGAAGGCTACGGCCGCGGACTCGACCACGCCCAAACCGACGAGTTCGTCGGCATGTACGTAAATCCCCGCACGCTCGACTACGGCCCCGATGGCCGCAAAGCCGTACAACTGTTCCTCGATCGCGGCTACGAAGCCGGCATCATCCCGCATCGCGTGACTGTCGAATTCAGCGACTGACTGCTGCTGTTTGGACATACGGATCGTGATGTTCTATCCTTTTATCTAGCCGGCAGTGCTCCGCACGAGTTGGCCAGCCGGGAGGAGATCGTTGAGCAAAGCAGGACGGCCTTGGTCTGAAGAAACAAACATCTCCAAAATCAGTCGGACGAAAACGTCACAAGGATTAACTGACGTGAAGTCTGCCGAACGACAACCGTGCAACAGGAACAGCAGATGCCAGCAGACCTCCGCTTGATGACAATTTTCGCACACCCGGACGATGAAACGCTCGGCACCGGCGGAGTGCTCGCGCGTTATGCGGCGGAGGGTGTCGAGACGTACTCGCTGACGGCGACGCGCGGAGAGCGCGGACGGTTCTTCGACAACAGCGCGCGTCCTTCGGATACCGAAGTCGGTCGCGTGCGCGAGCAGGAGCTCCGCAACGCGGCAAAAGAGCTCGGCGTACGCGAAGTGTCATTCCTGGATTACATCGACAAGGAATTGGACAAGGCGGAGCCGCAGGAAGTCATTGGAAGAATTGTCACGCATCTGCGGCGCGTGCGACCGCACGTCGTCATCACGTTCTCGCAGGACGGCGCGTACGGACATCCGGACCACATCGCAATCTCACAGCAGACAGTCGGAGCAACCGTCGCTGCAGCAGACCCGACATTCATGCCGGAAACCAAACCACACCGCGTTGACAAGCTGTATTTCATGGGCTGGCCCGCGCGCATCTGGGACCTCTACCAGCACGCGTTCAAGAAACTCACGACGATGGTGGATGGCACGGAGCGGCAGGTAAACCCGTGGCCCGACTGGATGCTCACAACGCGAATAGACGCGAGCGCGCACTGGCCAACCGTATGGCGCGCCGTACAAATGCACCAAACCCAGATGGCGACGTACGAAAAACTCGGAGACCTCACGCCCGATGAACATCGCACCCTCTGGGGCGACCAGCAATTCTATCGCGTATTCAGCTTCGTAAACGGCGGCCGTGAGGTTGAGACGGATCTGTTTGCGGGGCTTCGTTAACTTCAGCGATTAGCGATTAGCGATTAGCGATTACTGTTTTTCGATCCGGCGCTCCAGAGTCTTTCTCATCCCATTTAGCATTTTGGATTCTTCCCCGACCATGTCCATGATTGTGGCATACTCCGGGTTCGTCAGGTATCCCAAGCGGTTGGACAAAATTAGTTGAGTTTGGAGTTCATTCGTGGATCCCGCGGAGATTGAAACGAAGTAGAGCAAATCCGGCGTTGTTCGGCGGGCCGACCCCTCAGCTATGTTGCTTGGTATGGAGACCGCGGCCCGGCGAAGTTGTGATGATATACCGAATCGTTCTGCGTTCGGGAATGTTGAGGTGGCCCGATACACTGACTCCGCGATGTCCATCCCCAAGGTCCAAACCTTTAGCGTCTGATAGCGGGGTGTCGGTTGTTCCATGCCTTCAACTTGCCCAACCTCGTGCGACCGCAACATAGCAAAACGAGCCAATCTGGCTGAGTGTTCGGTTAGCCGTTACCTAATCGCTAATCGCTAATCGCTAATCGCTGCAGTTAGTCCGTCACAAAATCCCCACTCCGATATGCTCTGCCTTTCCAAACAACTTTGTCTCCACGTACTGCGCTACGAATGAACAACAGGCCTGTCGCCAACGCGCCAATCGGATACAGCAACGCGAAGCGCGGCAGCACGCGCAGCCGCGCGCACATTGCCAGCCAGAACAACAAAGATAGTCCCGTCGTTGACATCGACCAGATTCCGATTTGCCGGCCGAATGGTCCGAATGCCCAGCCCAGCAATGTGAACGGCGGCACGACCCAGATCACGAGCTGATACACGGCTATCGCCCACGGCACGAACGGCGCGAGCCACGGCGCTACCGTTAGCTTGGCTCCCGTCGAAAGGTTCTTGGACCAGCCTTCGATGATTTCGCCGAGCGAGCGGTACATGCGCGTTTCCATCACTTCTTCGGCATGCGCGAGATACAGTTTTCTGCCGAGCTCGCGCGTGACCTGCGCGAGACGAAGATCTTCGACAACGCTCCCGCGCACTGCCCCATGTCCGCCAAACGCCTCGTAGGACTCACGCGGGAACATCATGAACTGCCCGTTGCCGATCACGCTGCGTGGTTTGATCGATTGATTGATG
>JBBQYT010000399.1:0-3431 GCA_038208385.1 Longimicrobiales bacterium
CGTTGTAGCCGATGTGGTAATGATGTTGTGTATGGACCCAGCGCAGCTCGTCGTGGCCAAGCGCATTCGTGATGAAAGTGCCGTAGACGGAGCGTGGATTGTCGACATCCGTGAGGTTGCCCTGCGCGTCATAGGTGAAGACCGTGCGCAAGACGTTTCCCAGCTGCAGGCGATGACCATCCCAATGAACGTACTTGTGCACGCGATTGAAGCGCTGGTCGTAGGTCCATGTGGCGACGCGACCCGAGCCGTGCAACGGCACTTCTTCGGATGAAAGCAGGTTGCCGAGACTGCGCGGGTAGACTGACGCATCATCGTAGACATACTTCTGCTGCGTGCCATCCGGGTACGTAACGGATGTCATCTCGCCGTGTATGTTGTGCTGCATTGTCGTCGTCGAATCGGCCGCGCCTGCGCGCACTCCGTTTGTTTTCTCGACGCCGGACACGGGCGTAGCGGCATCCGGATACGGCGAGCTCTTGAACGTCCACAGGCACTTGTTTTTCGTGCGGTCCGTAACTTCGGCCGTGCGCGGCGCGGCTGACGAATAAACGACCTCGACGACGTCGCCACCGAATGTCTGCTTTTTGACGCGCCGCCCGGGCGTGTATTCATTCAGCACCATGCGCTGCTGCTCCGCATTGACGATCTCCGTCAGAGAACCAGCGAGCACGGCACTTGCCGACGTATCGTACTTGTAGATCTCGGTGCGGTGGTAATCCGTCTTACGCGCACCATTGACGATGGTCTCCGCTGCCGGACGCACGCACTGCATGAGCCAGCCCTTGCGGCCATCCGGGCCGTCCGTCTTGTAGTAGTCGTATTCGACAATGCGTCCGGCGAAGTCACTGAACTTCTGAAGCCTGCCTCGCACTTCTTTCGGTGTCGCCGAGTCGGGAAAATACTCGAGCTTGCACGCGCGATTGTACGGATCGTGAATCTCGATGAGCTGCGCCTTCTCATTGTAAACGCACGTTAGGCGATTCCTGTTCAGGTCTTCGACGAACTTCAGTGAGCCATCCACGTTGTAGTGCGCCTTCGTACCGAAGCGCTCCTGCAGCTGGATGTGCCCGTGGTCAGCGTCAAGGTCGTAACTGATGGTGACCTGTCCGTAGATGCTTTCCGGCAGACGCCATGAAATGAAGTCGAACAGTCTGCCGCTGGCATCCAGTAGCGTGAAGCCCCACGGCCGGGAAATATCAGCGCACGTCTCCTGTGCAGCGACCCAGCCCGGACCAAACATTCCATTCCCGACCAGGTGGTCGCGATACGTGCGGTTGAATGCGATGTCGCCGCCGCGCGTACGAAAGCTCAGATCCTCGACGGTGCGCACAATCTCACCGTTCGAAAGCTGTATGCTGCCCTCGAAGCCGTGATACGGTGTCGTTCCGGCGACCGCTTCCTGCAATGACCAGTGCCCATCGATGGTGCGACGCTTCCATTCCCTGCCGTCCGTCGGAACACGCACACGGAATCCGGCCGCTGTGATGAAAAGCCACGAGCGCTGAAAAACGCATTGCACGAGCGCCGGTGCGCCTCCCGGCAGCTTCGGATAACCGCGCACAACCAGAAACGTCTTTGATGCGAGCTGCAATGGCACTGTCGCATCCATCCCGAGTTTTTGCTTGAACGGAAATACATCGCCTGTAAACGATGGCGCATCAGATCCATCTGCACGCACGCCGTTCAGGTCCGCATCTTCGGGTGCGCCGTTCGGAAGAAACGGTGACAGTCCCCTGGCGACAAACTGGACCACTGCGCCGGCAGGGAGCGGCGGCACAATCGCAACCTGCGTTTGCGCGTCCTGCAGCTCGAATGCAGGCAGGCGAACGAACAACGTGCGCTGTACATCGATGAAGATCGAGTTTTCGCGCTCGCAGTACTGCTGGCCTGTGGCGGGATCCACCCAGGTGAACGTATTCGCAAAGCGATCGACGACCTGGTCCGACACGCGGGCCGTTATTGCCCACGGACCTGCACCCTGCGGCGTGAAATACACGTCGTCGGATACCTTTGTCTTCAGCGTACTCGTGGCACCAACGCCCTGAGACTTCGAGAGCTTTCCATTCGTGACGCTCCACTCGATCTGAAGATCATCCGGTGAGAGCGTGACGCCACAACCGGTAAAGTTCGATGTGAGCACCTGCCTGTAATCCTGATTGCCGGAATCACGCAGCGCGACTCTGTACGGCGTTGCGAGCGTCAGGCCCGGGTATCCAGTCTGCGGACCGCCCAACGCTGGATCGGCGCCGTTCTCGACCGTCAGATAGAACGTGACGGGCGTGCGCACGTTCGGCTGATGTGATGTGAGGCGCTGGTTTGTCGGATCCGTCCTGACTGCGAACGTCTGTGAGTACGTGATCGTCGGATCATCGAGGTCCGTGATCGTCAACACGATGTCCTTGTCCAGCGTAGACGGAATCAGCGGAAGCACGGCTTCGTTGGACAAATAGCCCGGGTTCGTGAACGCAGCTTCCTTCCACAGCACCTCGGCATTCGTCGCTTCCACCCTCCAGCGCACCGGATGCGCCGGATCGATCATGAAGTCGATCGTGTTCGTGTCGCCATCACCGTCAAAAAAGAATGCGAGATCGTACTCGCGTCCGTACTGCAGCGGAGTGGTGGGATTGTTCGGTCCGCGCAAGATGTGACCCGGCGCAACCGTTGCAACAAATGCCTGCTGCGTTGCAGTCGATGGATCCATGCCTGCAACGCGCGCGACAATTTGTATCGGACCTGGTGTGCCCTTCACCGGACGAACGAGCACTGATGCCAGGCCACCGGAATCCGTGGTGAGTGCCGACAACGGATTCTCGACGATTTCACCCTTGACCGTCGATGTTGCGCTCACCTCGAATGACACGCGCGCGCCCGGCAATGGTGCGCCCGCGCCATCACGCACGCGGATCACGATTGGCTCCGCGAGCAGCTGACCGCCGATGCCTTTTTGATTGTTACCCGAAACAATTTCCATAGCCTGCGCGACAACGCTGTTGGTCCGGTTCAAAGGAAATGGCGCGGCGGGCGTCGTATCGATCGTGAAGGTCTTCGTGTCCGACGTGCCTGCAACGCCGGCGCTCATCGGCGTGATGCGAAGCGTCACGGACGTCTGCCGGCTAAGTCCGATGTCGACGCCGGCATTCCACAAAAATCGATAGTCCGTGCTGATCGACGGCGCGGGCATTCCCACAATTGGCACGCTCCCAGGTGCGGGCGTCGCGGTCTTGAAACCCTGGCCGATGTCGTAAACGATTGCCAGATCGACAGGATTGTTCGCCGGATCGCTCACGAGAAACACGATGGGCACAACCGGACCAAGGTCGTTCGGCGGCGCAAAAATATGAACTTCAGAAACCGCCACGCCCGGTGGAATGGTCGGCGGCGGTGGAACGATCGGCGGTGGCACCGTCGTAACGGCGCTCGAACCTCCG
>JBBQYT010000400.1:0-3423 GCA_038208385.1 Longimicrobiales bacterium
GAACACGCCGTGCCCGCCGCCCCACTTGCTGTCTTCGTAGCTCAGCTCGTTGTCATCGGCGGCAGTCAGTGTCAGCCTGCGCGACGGCGTAAACAGCTCTGCAAACGCACCACCGACGTGGTTGGTTGCGCCATCCTTCGCGCCGCCGGAGTGACACGCATCGGCGATCACGAGCACGCGCTCCGCCTTGATCTGGCGACGCAGTGCTGTCTTCACGTCCCACATCGGGAAGCCGGTCGATGCGAGTGCGCTCACATCAGCGTCCGTCGGCAGCAGGTACAGGTTCTCGGGGCGCATCGGATCGGGTGCGCCATGACCCGCGAAATAGATCACGACCAGGTCGTTCCAGTTCGCCTTCTGCAGAAAAACGAACATCGCTTCACGAATCGCCTGGTTCGTCGCAGCGCCATCCTTCAGGAACAGGATGTGGTCCTGCTTGAACGGACCGGCTGATGGCGAAGTGAGGAAGTCATAGAACGACTGCGCATCGGCCGCGGCGTACTGCAGGTGCGGAATGTTCGCAGCCTTGTAATCGCTCACACCAACGACGACGGCCCAGCGCTCGCCAATGCGCGGCGCTACGACGGCGTTCGCTGTCTGACCATTCGGGCTCGTTGCGATCACCTTCACCGAGTCCTTGCTCTGAGGCAGTGTCACGCGTGCAATGAACCGCGTTGCAGCACCATCGACGCCGAGCTTCTTTGCAGCAGCAGCATCGATCGGTGTCAGCTTCGCTTTCGTGCCCTCGACATCGACGGATGTCACAGCACCGACAACGAGACCCTCGAGCTCGACATCATTCGTGACGCCGCTCTTTGCATCGCCCTTCTTGATGACGCCGATTCCGCGCGATGCTACGCCCGCCTTCATGGGCGGCAGTACATCCGTGCGCAGGATCGCGAGCTTCGGTGCGCCGTCGCTCCCAGACTGCTGCTGCATTGCGCCCGGCGAGCCTGGATCAGGACTGAAGTATCCACGTGCTGACCACTGCTGCTCATCCCAGTTGTTGACGACAGCGCCAACGAACTCGGACTTCTGCAGCATGCTCGCCACCGCCTGGTGAATCGCACCGGTGCGTGCAGCCTGCTCCGTCGCATCGAGCTTGCGGCCGGTTGCATGACCGAGCGCGACCACTTTGCCTTCATCGAGACGCAGTGCACGAAGGGACACTTCGCTCGTGCCCGTCTGCAGCTTGCCCGATACCGGATCCGGCGTCGTGCCCCAATCCGCTTTGCCGAGCACGAGCACCTGTGCGCCGAAATCACGGCCGAGCTGAACGGCAGCACCTTCATCGCCCGCAAGGGCAGCCTTTACCAGCTCGCGCTGCGCCCCTGTGTGTGCAAGCGCAGGATCGACGAGCGGAAACCTGGCATCCTGCAGAAACGTCATCACGTCACGCGTGGCCGTCCCCGAGTTGCCTTCTTCATTGATGAACACCAGTGTGCGCGGCAAATCGCTCTTGAAGACGATTCCCTGCGCATGCACGCGAGCTCCTGCAACCATCATGAGTCCGAACGCGACGAGCGCGCCGGGCAACAGCTTCTGCAACCGCACGACCTGACTGCGGAACGACCTGTTCATGACTTTCCTCCCTTGGCCTTGACTCGATCGAGCGCGGTTTGCGCATCCCGGTGATCAGGGAAAATCTCGACCGCCTTCTTATACATCTGCGTTGCGAGGTCCAACTTGCCGCGGCGCTCGTAATCCATCCCTCGCGAATAGGCGAGGCTTGCCGGCACCGGTACTTCAAGCTGCGCGAGTGTCTTCCGCTCGGGCAGCTTCAAATCGTGCGTGAACTGCTCCGCGAGAAGATCCACAACCTTCGTGAACTCATCCCGCTTGCCACTCGCTTTTAACGACTTGTAAATCGCGCCCGTCTCCACATCCAGAATGCGAATGTCGAGACGTGCATTTTCTTTTTCGATCGCAACATTTCCTACGATGATGTACTGCGCACCGAGCAGCTGGCCGACCTGCAATGCCTGCTGATCCGATGTACGTCCTGACAACGCGATCTTCTGCACCTGGATGAGACTGTCACGCTGCTGACGCTCGACAATCGCAACCTGCGGGCTGTTCGAAAGCTCCGTCATGAACATCGCTGCAATGCCTTTCCCTACCGAAGAAACATCCTCCAGCGATAGCGAAAACGCATTGAAATCGAGAACGGCGACAGTCGGCTTCTGTTGTGCTGAAAGTGCCAGCGGCATGGCAAGAAAGAGCCACAACGGCAGCACGAGTCTTCTCGTCGGCAAAGATTCCTCCTTAGGGTTTCAGCGGAGGCGCGGGAACTACAGGGATGGGTCTGCGAAGACGCGATGAAGCCGGCGTGCGCAATACGCCCCTCTGGGAGAGGCTACGAATATACACGCTGGCTCGGGCACACGCGAGGGTTCCGTATGCCCATCCATTTTTCGTCGTGTTGACAGCTACTTTTGGCGACGCTAGCCTACCCACCAGCACCCACGGAAACATCTGTAATTCGCTGGACACGAAGTGGTCTCGACTATGAACGAACCTATCCGACGCATCGCCATTACGACGGGTGGCGGCGATGCGCCGGGCCTCAATGCAGTCATCCGCGCCGCCGTCCTTTCCGCGATCCAACTGGGCTGGGAAGTCTTTGGAATCCGAAAGGGGTACGCCGGCCTGCTGGGTGAGGACACGATCATCCCGCTGGACCCGCAGGCGGTCCGCGGCATCACCCACCTCGGCGGAACCATCCTCGGGACCACCAATCGGGGGGACCCATTCTCGTGGCCCGTCCACGTCTCGGACGGCATCATCACGGCTGATCGCTCCGATGAAGTCATCCGCGCATTCCGTCGTCTGGGGTTTGACGCGCTCATTGCTATTGGAGGCGATGGCTCGCTGCAGATCGCCAACGAGCTGTTCAAGAAAGGACTGCCGGTCGTCGGCGTTCCCAAAACGATCGACAACGACCTGGCCGCCACGCAGGTGACGTTCGGATTCAATACCGCCGTCGAGACTGCGACCGACGCGCTGGACAAGCTGCACTCGACAGCGGAGAGCCACGAGCGCGTTTTCGTCGTCGAAGTGATGGGACGACACACCGGCTGGATCGCGCTGCACGCCGGCGTCAGTGGCACAGCGGACGTCATCCTGCTTCCTGAGATTCCGTATGATTTGAAAAAGGTCTGCGAGAAGATCGAGATGCGATACCTCACTGGCCGCAACTTCGCGATCGTCGTCGTGGCCGAAGGTGCCCTGCCGGCTGGCGGGAGCGCGAGCTACGCCGAAGATGCGGTCGCAGGACGTGACAAGCGGTATGGCGGCATTGCAGACCGGCTGGCGCACGAGATCCACCGCCAAACCGGCCGCGAGACGCGCTCTCTCGTATTGGGCCACCTGCAGCGCGGCGGCTCTCCGAGCGCCTGGGACCGCCTCATCGCCCTGCGGTTC
>JBBQYT010000401.1:0-3420 GCA_038208385.1 Longimicrobiales bacterium
AAGGGCGACCGCGAAAAGACGATCGCCGCGGGCGCGTCGGACTACATCACGAAGCCGGTGGATACGGATCAGCTGCTGTCGCTCATGCGCGTTTGGCTGTACCGGTAACTGAAAAATGAGCAGCACAGCCGAAGAGGCGGAACGCGCGCAGGCGTCACAGGAGGGCAGCGATCTCGAGAGACTCGAGATCGAGCTGCTGCTCGAAGCTGTGTTTCGCCATTACGGATTCGACTTCCGGTCGTACGCGTACGCGTCGCTCAGGCGGCGCGTACAAAAGCGCGTCCAGGCGGAAGGCCTGACGACGGTGAGTAGGCTGCAGGATCGCGTGCTGCACGATGCTGCAGTCATGGAGCGCCTGCTGCTCGACCTTTCCGTCAATGTCTCTGCGATGTTCCGCGACCCCAACTTCTACAAGGTATTCCGGGAAAAAGCGGTGCCGCTGCTGAAGACCTATCCTTACATCCGCCTGTGGCACGCGGGGTGTTCGACCGGAGAAGAAGTCTACTCAATGGCGATTCTGCTCGAGGAGGAAGGCCTTTACGACAGGGCGCGGATTTACGCGACGGACATCAACGAGCTGGTGATTCAGAAGGCGAAGGCAGGCATCTATCCGCTCGACAAGATGCAGGAGTACACACAGAACTATCTGCGCGCGGGCGGTACCAGGGCGTTCTCGGAATATTATACTGCGATGTACGATGGCGCGCTGTTCAAGCCATCGCTCATGCGCAACGTAGTGTTTGCACAGCACAACCTCGTAACGGACAGATCGTTCTCCGAATTCAACGTAATTTTGTGCCGCAACGTGATGATCTATTTCGACAAGACGCTCCAGGATCGGGTGCACGAGCTGTTTTATGAGAGTCTCGTGAACTTCGGGATTCTGGCTCTCGGGAATAAGGAATCATTGAAGTTCGCAAAGCATGAGAGCTCGTACGTGGCGCTGGATGCGAAGGAAAAAATTTACCGGCGAGTCAAGTAGGTGAACGACGCCCTGGAGCTCGTGACGATTGGCGTTTCGGCCGGCGGTCTGGAGGCCCTGCGCAAGCTCATAAGCGGACTGCCGCAGGACTTCGGCATGAGCATTGTCATCGTGCAGCATCGCTCCAGAGACTCGCACATGCTGTGCAGCCTGCTCCAGGACTACAGCAAGCTGAAGGTCTATGAGGTCAACGATAAACAGGCAGTCGAAAGTGGCTGTGTCTATCTGGCGCCGCCGGACTATCACCTGCTGGTCGAGCCTGGCCATTTTGCGCTGTCGACGGATGCGCCGGTCGTATTCAGCCGTCCGTCTATCGATGTGATGTTCGAATCGGCTGCCGAAGCGTACGGAGCACGTGTGGTCGGGGTTGTACTCACTGGTGCAAATCAGGATGGCTCGAAGGGGTTGAAGAGAATCGTGGATGGTGGTGGAAGAGCAGTTGTGCAGGATCCGAAGACTGCCGAGGTAAGGGTGATGCCGGAGGCGGCGCTGCGCGCCGTTGAGGAGGCGTGCGTACTGTCGCTGGAGGAAATCGCGCCGTATCTGGTTCGCCTTCAGAGCTCACGGCACAGCCCGTGCCCCGGGGGGGACGCATGACGGATGATGTCGCCGAGATTATGCTGGTCGATGACAGGCCAGAGAACTTGCTCGCGCTCGAGGTGATCCTCGAACCGCTCGGGCAACGGCTTGTCCGCGCCCTGTCCGGAGAAGACGCGCTCCGAAAGGTCCTCAAGCACGACTTCGCCGTAATCCTCCTGGACGTCCAGATGCCCGGATTGAACGGCTTCGAGACCGCGGAGCTCCTCAAGCAGCGCGAGCGCTCCCGCTTCACGCCGATCATCTTCCTGACCGCGATCAGCAAGGACGAGGAATACGTCTTCCGCGGCTATGAGGTCGGCGCCGTCGATTACATGTTCAAGCCTCTGCAGGCTGATGTGCTGCGTTCGAAAGTCAGTGTCTTCGTCGACCTGCACACAAAAAACCAGCAGCTGAACCGGCAGAATACGCTCCTGCGCGAGGGCGAGAAGCGCGAAATGGAGCTGCAGCATCGCGCAGCGCTGTTCGAGTCGGAGACGCGCGTTGCGGAAATTGTCAATTCTGCGATGGAAGCCGTGATCACGTTCGATCATGACTCGCACATCACGCTATTCAATAACGCCGCCGAGCGCATGTTCGGTATCGATGCGCCGGACATCATGGGCCATGATATCAAGGATCTGCTGCACCCGGAGTCGCGCGAGAAATTTGCACTCAAGACGCGGCGCACAATGCCGGCGCAACACCGCGCGAACGGATCTGCACAGCGTCCCACGCGGCTCGAGGTGTTCAAGGGGCTGCATGCGAATGGCGGCTCGTTCCCGCTCGAGGCATCCATCTCGAGCGTAGAGCTTCCGACTGGAAAGCTGTTCACAGTGATCGGGCGCGATATCACGGAGCGGCAACAGGGGGAAGAAGCGCTGCGCGCGCAGGCATTGGCGCTCGCCAATACGAGCGAAGAGCTGCGCGTCGTGAACGAAGAATTGCACGGTAGACAGCGCGAGCTCGAAAAGGCGATCAGTGCGCGCAGCCGTTTTTACGCGTCGATGAGCCACGAGCTGCGCACACCGATCAATGCGATTCTCGGCTACAGCGCACTGATGCTCGACAACGTGTATGGCCCGATGAACGAAAAACAGGTGAACGGGATCGAGCGCACGCATCGCGCGGCGAAACATTTACTCGAGCTGGTCAACGACATCCTCGATCTGTCGAAGATCGAAGCAGGCAAGATGGAGCTGCAGCTCGAGCCCGTCGAATTCCCTGGCGTCATCGAAGACCTGTTTGTGACTGTCCGTCCGATGGCCGACGAGCACGGCTCGGAGCTCGCTATGGAGCACCGCGGCGCTCCGCGCACGATCGTCAGCGATCCGCGGCGCGTGCGGCAGGTGATGTTGAATCTGTTGTCGAATGCGATCAAGTTCGGCCAGGGCAGGCCGATCCAGGTCACGTGCGCCACGGGCGTCGATAATGGAATCATCATCGAAGTCATCGACCAGGGCGTGGGCATCGCGGTTGAAGACCACGACAAGATCTTCGACGAGTTCGTGCAGCTCGAGAAGACCACGCACCATGGGGGCACGGGCCTCGGCCTGCCGATCTCCAAACGCCTCTCCGAAGCTCTTGGCGGGTCGCTGACCGTCACATCCCAGCCCTCTGCCGGAAGCACATTCCGCCTCGAGCTGCCCCAGCACGCTGACCGAATCACTGCCCCGCGAATCCGCAGGGAAACCGAGACCAAGACTACGGCGGCCGCCAGTAACTAACTGGCGGCGCCTCGTGGCTCGTGGCTCGTGGCTCGTGGCTCGTGGCTCGTGGCTCGTGGTCAAAAACTTCCGCAGTCTCCAACCATTAAATCGCCGCGCCTGTCCAACTGGGAAACGGTATCGAGGCACGAGCCA
>JBBQYT010000402.1:0-3408 GCA_038208385.1 Longimicrobiales bacterium
GTAGTAGCCATCGATGACCGTATCGATCAGCGCATACGCCAGGTAGTCGGGTCCGCTCTTGCAGATGGGGCCGATCCCCGCACGGATACGCGTCCGCACCGGGTCGAACAGGTCGCCGTGACGCTCCTGAAACGTCAGTACGTAGTTCCCGCCCAGAAAAATACTGACCTGCTCCGTCTCTAACTCCGGGGAAACCGCCTGCAGGCTCAGTGCGGACTGTTTCACCCCATCCGTCTGAAGGAGCGCTGTGCGCGTGATGTATAGAAAGTGGTGGTCGTAGAGCTCTGATTTGGGTCGCTGCGGCACATTAACGGCGTCCTCGAGGGCAAGCGGGTGCAGTTGGAAGAGATCTCCGACGCGGCGCAGCAGTGCTTCATCGCCCAGGCCCTGCACATCCACCCACGACACCGTGTTGCGATCGAGGATTGCCGCGAGGTCGTCGAGGTTCG
Organism: Longimicrobiales bacterium; assembly: GCA_038208385.1. Lineage (GTDB taxonomy): Bacteria > Gemmatimonadota > Gemmatimonadetes > Longimicrobiales > RSA9 > JBBQYT01. Next base: position 450 of record JBBQYT010000402.1, read on the forward strand.
TCGGCGTGACTTCCTCCATCCCCGCTTCCGTATACGCCATGACGTGCACGACTGGCGCATGTGACGAAGGCGAGATGACGAGCGTCCCCGGACGAGAGCCTGTCGGTGGATGCCTCTTTCGAAAGAGCATGCGGCCTCCTTTGCGTTGCTCACAACGTGATTTTACCCCTTTTCGCACGCGGTCGCAAAGTGAGCGTCGCTGTCGAGCTGCGCAGTGCGACGCCGTTAGCACGCACGCCAGTCACGCGAAACGGTCAGTCCGCGAATACGGACTGACCGTTTCTCTTGTGTGGTTTCGTTCAACTGCGCTTCGACTATCGATTCCGGTTAGTGCTTCTTTGCTGCCGCGTCCTTCGCATCTTGGGTGGCCTCGCGGGCTTCCGCGGCCTTTCCTTCGTGCGCAACGTTGAGGATCTTGCCGGTCATCGCGTCGATGTTGACCTCGTCGATGCCGGGCTTGCCCGGGACCTTGATGTCGTACGAATAAATCAGGTGTCCACCCTCGTTCTCCAACTCCTCTGACTTGACCACGCCATTGGGAATGCGGGCGAGGGCGGTTGCCCGGGCGGTCTTCTCGGCCACCTTGGGCGCGGGACCTGCGGGCTTCTGGGCGAAAGTGAACGAGGCGCTTGCAACGCCCAGCACGGTGGCCATGATGGCCGATCGAATCATTCGCATGATAAAAACTCCTTTTTTGAGTCTTGCGGTAGACGCAACGGCGCGCCCCCGACACAGCCCATCCAATAGCTGCATCAGGAAGCTAGCGAGCCGACCTTACAATCCGATTACAGGCATGATTCTAGAACAGACGGCAGCGGCTGAGGGTATTTCACAGAAGTGGCTTTATGCGTCGCGCGCTCTCCAGCAGAGGATCGGCTGCATGCGGGTGTTGATTGTCGAGGACAATCCGGATCTCGTCGGAATTCTCTCGCAGGGACTTCGTGAAGAGCAGATCGAGGTCGTCACCGCCGGCACGTATCAGGACGGCAAAATGCGGGCTGCGCTCGGCATATACGATGTGATCGTGCTGGACGTGCTGCTTCCGGGCGGGAGCGGCTTCGATCTGTGCGCGCACCTGCGCCGCAGTGACGTGCGCACGCCAATTCTGATGCTGACCGCGCGCGCCGCTGTGGATGATCGCGTGGAAGGGCTCGATTCAGGTGCAGACGACTACCTGACGAAGCCGTTCGATTTCCGGGAGCTGCTCGCGCGCATCCGCGCCCTTGCGCGCAGGCAGCCGGAGATTGCTTCAGACGTGGTTCGACTGCCGAACTTCGAGGCCGATCTTCGAAAGCACGAGGTCAGGCGCGATGGCAGGGATATCACTCTGACGGCCAGGGAATGGAGCCTTCTCGAGTTTTTCCTTCGCCATCAGAATGAAGTTGTCGACCGCTCAGCGATCAGTGCGTACGTATGGGATGAGAATCACGACCCGTTCACGAACGTGCTCGAGGTGTTGATCTGGCGGCTGCGAAGCAAGATCGACGATGAGTCTGCGCCCAAACTGATACATACGGTTCGCGGTGCTGGCTACCGCTTCGGCCCATGAAGGACGCGCTGCGCCGTCTTCGCTTTCGGCTCACGTTCTGGTACATAACCGTCTTTGCCGTAATTCTCCTTGCATTCGGCGCCGCCCTGTTCCGCGCAGTCGGCCAGCAGATAACGATCCAAACGGACAGCTCGCTCGCTGGCGACGTGCGTGAGGTCGTGGGCGCGTACATCAGTGGCCGGCCGGACGATCTCGCGAAGCTGAAATTACCAGGTCGTAACATCTTCGTCTTCGATTCAAGTGGCCACGCGGTCTATCCTGCGTCCGCGCCCGCATGGGTAAACAGTCTCGCGCAGACAGCGCACGTCAAAGGCAATGCGGTGGGCGAGCAGGACGAGCCGAACGGACGCACGTGGCGCGCCTATGCGCAACGCTTCACCCGTGGCTCTCGAGGCGAGTTTGTGGCCGTGTCGATGGCGGACGTGGTGGAGATCGACGAGCAGTATCCAGAAATCATCTTTGCGTTTGCCGCCGCAGCGTTGGCTGCACTGGCGGCGGTCGCGCTCGGAGGCTGGCTGCTGGCGCTTCAGTCGGTAAAGCCCGTCGAAGCATCCTTCGCGCAGATGCGCCGGTTCATGGCGGACGCAGCGCACGAGCTGCGCACACCCGTTTCGGTCTTGCGCACCCGCGCCGACGTGGCCCTCCGTCGCCCAAGAGAGCCCGCAGAATATGAAAGCATTCTGACGGCCATTTCGGATGAGGCGCGCAGGCTGGGCGGCATCGTCGACAACCTTCTCACGATCGCGCGTGCGGATGCCGGCGAATGGCCGATCGTGCTCGAAGACGTCTCCATCGGCGACGTCGCCCTTGACGCAGCGGCTGCTGCTGGAGCGCTTGGTGCTGCCAGACATATCCGAATCAATGTGGACGCCACCGAAGAAGCACGCGTCGCGGGCGATCCCGCTCTCATGCGACAGTTGCTCATGATCCTGCTGGACAACGCCGTGAAGTTCAGTCCGCCAGGAAGCGAAGTGACGTTGTCGGTAGGGCGGCGCGATGGGAAGGTTGTCGTGTCCGTCCTCGATCGCGGGCCAGGCATTCCGCCGGAAGCGCTCCCGCATATCTTCGAGCGATTCTACCGCGCAGATCCTGCGCGCGAAGCAGGAATGGGCGCGGGCCTCGGCTTGTCCATTGCACGCTGGATTGTCGATGCGCACAGCGGTGAGCTGAGCATAGCGGCGGATGGAAGCGGCACGCGCGCTGTCGTAACACTGACCAGCGCGTGAGGACACGCAACAGGGCCCGTCCACATACGCGTGAACGGGCCCTGCGTTCGCTTCTGCCTCGGAGAACTATTTCCTCTTAACGGTATCCGCCGGTACTCCCTGTGGCTTGTTCACTTTCGACAGGACATTCACGTCGATGTTCGGCTTATATTTGTGCGGGTTCACTCGAATGTCGTTGATCAGT
>JBBQYT010000403.1:0-3403 GCA_038208385.1 Longimicrobiales bacterium
AATCCGTCCGCCCGGGGCGGTCTCCCACACCATCCCGCGGGGGGGGGCCGCCCCGCCCCCCCCGCGCCCGGTGCGCCGCACACCTCCGCGCAGGAAGGCAGCTGCGGAGACCGCGACCGCGGCCCCGGCATAGCCGGATCTCATTGTCAGTATTGGAGTAACAAAACCCCACGCCTTTGGGCGCGGGGTTTTGTTTTGGAATGTCCGCGGGTTGAGACAGCGATTGCCCGGCTGGTGGGTCAGCACGGTCGGCCGCGGATCGGCCAACAGGTTGATTAGGTGTTCTGCCACAACAGTTTTTGACAATGTTCGACTTGCGGAACGGCACATGCCTTGAGAAGGGCACGAGAAGAAGTCCTAAGGAGGCGAGATGGCATTCGGACGTTACAGCCTGACTTTTATTTTTGCGCTCGCGCCGGCGGCGGTTTCGGCGCAGTCGCAAATGCAGCTTAGATCGGGATCGGACAATCAGCCGTACGCGACGACAGCGTACGGTAAGGCGCACGACGATGAGCACAGCCTTCTGGAGCGTGCGCACCAGCAGTGGCATTTCGAGCATGACCGCGGTCAGCGCGATCGCACGTATCAGCGCGAGCACGAGCTGTTGCACCAGCGCCTCACGCAGACGCACGATCAGTGGCACACGCGGTACGATCCACGGGATGCGCAGGTGCAGCGCGAACGCGCCGCGAAGGAGAAGGACGGCGACAAGCACAACCACTAGTGAGCACTGTCAGAACGCGGACCACGGCTGGCATCGCATAGCGTGCGCGGCAGATCGTGTAATGGACCACGAAACGCCAACCACGCGATGACCTTCACCGCAGCGCTGCGGTTGAATGGCCGGTGCAGGCAGGATCCCTGAAGTTATAGAATCGGTTCAATAAAAAGCGCCGGCGGACTCGCAGACTGAGTCCGCCGGCGATTCGTTTTTTGGGTTGTCTGTGCTGCGCTATCCGGGCGTGCTGCTCGCGAGCTGGCGCAACACGTACTGCAGAATGCCGCCGTGCCTGTAGTACTCGACTTCCTGCGGTGTGTCGATGCGCACCAGCACGCGGAACTCGACACGCGTGCCATCCTCGCGCCGTGCTGTGACGGTGACTTCTCTTCCGGATGCGAAGCTGTTGGATGCGCCTGCTGCGAGACCGTTTATGTCAAACGTCTCGAAGCCAGTGAGTCCGAGACTGTCCGCATCTTCACCTGCAGCGAACTGCAGTGGCACGATGCCCATGCCGATGAGGTTCGATCGATGAATGCGTTCGTAGCCTTCGGCGATGACGGCGCGGATCCCCAGAAGCATCGGTCCCTTTGCTGCCCAGTCGCGCGATGAGCCCGTGCCGTATTCCTTTCCTGCAATGACGACGAGGCCGGTACCATGCGCCTGGTATTTCATCGCCGCATCGTAGATCGACAATTCTTCGCCGGTCGGAATGAACTTCGTGTAACCACCTTCGACGCCGGGCACGAGCTGATTGCGAATGCGGATGTTTGCGAACGTGCCGCGCACCATCACTTCATGATTGCCGCGGCGCGATCCGTACGAGTTGAAGTCCTTGGGCTGAACACCGTGCTCCATCAGGTACCTGCCTGCAGGGCTGTCTTTTTTGATCGAGCCTGCCGGCGATATGTGGTCTGTCGTGATGCTGTCTCCGAGAAACGCGAGTACGCGCAGGTCTTTCAAATCAGTGACCGGTGCCGGCGTCGTCGGCATGTCGATGAAGTACGGTGGGTGTTTCACGTACGTAGAGTCCTCATCCCATGCGAACAACGCACCTTCGGGAACGGGCAAAGCGCGCCAGCGCTCATCGCCTTCAAAAACTTCTGCATACTGTTCCTTGAACATCGACGAGTGCACGGATGTGCGGATCGTATCTGCAACTTCGTGTTGCGTCGGCCAGATGTCCTTCAGGAAAACCGAGCGGCCTTCCCTGTCCGTGCCGAGCGGCTCGTTGTACAGGTCGATGTCCATGCGTCCAGCGAGTGCGTACGCAACGCACAGCGGCGGCGAGGCGAGGTAGTTGGCGCGCACTTCGGGGTTGATGCGGCCCTCGAAGTTGCGATTGCCCGAGAGCACTGCTGCTACGACGAGATCGCCTTCGATGACTGCACGCGAAACTTCTTCAGGCAGCGGTCCGCTGTTTCCAATGCACGTCGTACAGCCATAGCCGACGAGACTGAACCCGAGCTGATCGAGATACGTCTGCAGTCCCGACGCGTTGTAATACTCGGTGACCACCTTCGATCCAGGCGCGAGGCTCGTCTTCACCCACGGCTTGCGCTGAAGTCCGCGCTCGACTGCTTTCTTCGCAAGCAGGCCCGCAGCAATCATCACCGATGGGTTCGATGTGTTCGTGCAGCTCGTGATGGCTGCGATGACCACGTAGCCATCGCATAGCGTAACTTCGTTTCCTTCGACAACGCAGCGCACACCCTCGCGCACGTGTGTCTTCAACGCAGGCGCGCTCGTGTCACCGCCCTCGCCTTCCCACTTCTCAACCTGTTGTGTTCCAGGCTTTGGCCCCGATGCAGCAAGCAGCGTCTCGAGAGCAACAATGAACGACTGCTTTGCACCGGACAACGAGACGCGATCCTGCGGACGACGCGGTCCCGCCATGCTGGGCTCGACACTGCTCAAATCGAGCTGCAATGTCTCCGAGTATTCCGGCTCCGGCGTGTCCGCGGTGTGAAAGAGGCCCTGCTCCTTCATATACGTTTCGACGAGCTGCACGTGCTCTTCTGTGCGACCCGTGAAGCGCAGGTACTTCAATGTTTCTGAATCGACCGGAAAGATGCCGCATGTCGCGCCGTACTCGGGCGCCATGTTGCCGATCGTCGCACGGTCTGCGAGGGGCAGTGTCTGCAATCCGGGACCGTAGAACTCGACGAACTTTCCGACGACGCCTTTCTTGCGCAGAATCTCCGTCACGGTCAGCACGAGGTCTGTCGATGTTGAGCCTTCGGGCAATTCGCCAATCAGCTTGAAGCCGATGACCTGCGGCACGAGCATCGAGACTGCCTGACCGAGCATTGCAGCTTCGGCCTCAATGCCGCCAACGCCCCAACCCAGGACGCCGAGGCCATTCACCATCGTCGTATGCGAATCCGTGCCGACGAGCGTATCCGGAAATGCCTGTAACACGCCGCTCAAATTTTTGGCGCCAAACACAACGCGGGCGAGGTATTCGAGATTGACTTGATGGACGATGCCGGTCTCGGGTGGAACGACGCGGAAGTTGTCGAACGCTTTCTGTCCCCAGCGCAGAAATGCGTAGCGCTCGCGATTACGCTGGTACTCGAGGTCCGCATTGTGCTCGAATGCGATGCGTGTGCCAAACTCATCGACCTGCACCGAGTGATCGATGACGAGCTCGACAGGCTGCAGCGGGTTGATGCGATTTGCATC
>JBBQYT010000404.1:0-3399 GCA_038208385.1 Longimicrobiales bacterium
CAGCAGCGCGTTGAGCTCTTTCTCTTCCGCCATGGCACCCCCACCAATAAGAGGTTTGAATATACCATGGCCATTTACACAGTTATCTGTACAGTCCCGCGTGCGCGGGTTGCGTGATTTGTTCACGCACTCACCGCTCACCACGCACCGCCCACAACGCTTTTGTCAGTTTACCCGCACTCACCGCTCACCACGCACCGCCCACAACGCCTTTGCTGTTACACGCACTCACCGCTCACCACCCACAACTCACAACGCCTTATCAGTTACTCGAACACACCGCTCACCACCCACAACTCACAACGCTTTTGTCAGTTACACGCAGTTCAATGACTGTGGGATGACATCTTCATGCCTCCCATATCGTGCATCGGGCGTGCGGGGATGAGGCCGTATTCTTCGGCGGCATCGCGTGCGTATACGTGGTTGGCGTGATCGACGCCGGGCCACGGCTGGCTCGGCTTGAACATTCCGCCGACGGTGCCCATTGCACTCCGGATGGTGTCGCCGGTCGGGTTGTCATACACGGCGACGACACGGTACGTGCGGTTGGCGTAAATCGGCACGCCGGCGCGCCACAGGAACAGTGTGCGCGGTGTGTTGATGATGTTGCCGGAGGTGTCCGATGATGCCGTCGTCTGCCAGATGATTTTGCCTGCAGTCACATCCTCGAAGCGCAGACCCGTGCCGTAGCGATGTAGATGCCCGCCGATGCCGAGGATTCTGCCGTCGATTGCGGGCTGGCTCTCCCAGCTTTTCTCCGAATGTCCGGGCGGAACGTCGAACTCGCTGTCACCGCCGGGGGGCACTGCGTGCATGAAGAACGGATAGACGGTCATGGTCGGCCAGATATCGTCGTCGGTGTAGTACACGCGTACGCGCACGCGCACGCCCTTGTATGCGCGCGCGCTGGTGTTGTGCACCATCGCACTCACGAGGATTGAATCGCCGCGATGCAGAGGATAACCAAGGATTCGCGGAACCATGACCGAACGAGTGTCGGAACCCGCGCCGACGACGCGCAGCATCACGGGAGTGAACAGATCGCGCTTGTGAGGCGCAATGAGTCGCACATGATGCATCAACTCCTGGGGGACCGGCTTCATGTCCTTGTCGACCAGCTCGATCGTGAAGCCGTGCATCCAGCCGGTCACGGGCATGACCATCTTCATCGGCCTGGGTTGGTCTTCCGCGACATCGGAGCCCGACGCAGGCAGATCGACGGGACCCAGCTCGACGACAAAATTGTGCGGACTCAGCCCGGTATTGAATTGTGCCGACCGATTATTCGTGCAGGTAGTGAGGGCGATCAGGCAGAAGAGTGGAACCGCAGGGGGCAGACAGCGCATCGTCGCATCCCAGAGTGGCCGGTGGCTGGCGCTTGAGCCTGCGGTACGAGCTGTCATGGGCATCTTTGCCTTGAAAAGTTTTTTTGCTCGGAGGATTGGCCCACCGGTCGCGCGGTGGGCCACTCTCATAGTCGTCGCCTGGCTACAATATGTATCGCCTCAGGTCTTCGTCTTCGACAACGCGCTTGAGTCTGTCGATTACCATATCGGGGCCTATTACGATGTGATTCGAGCCGCTCTCGGGCAAGTCAAATAAAATATCGTCGAGCAAAATGCTCAGCACCGTGTGCAGACGACGCGCACCAATGTTCTCCGTGCGTTCGTTTACCTCGGCAGCCGTGCGCGCGATTTCCTTGATCCCGTCCTGTGAGAAATCGAGCGTAACCCCTTCGGATGCGACGAGCGCCTGGTACTGCCGGAGCAGTGCGTTCTTGGGCTCCTGCAGGATTCGAACGAAGTCGGCTTCTGTGAGCGGACTCAGCTCGACACGAATCGGGAAGCGACCCTGCAGCTCAGGGATCAGGTCACTCGGTTTCGACACGTGGAATGCGCCCGCAGCGATGAACAGTACGTGGTCCGTACGAATCATTCCGTACTTGGTCTGTACGGTGCTGCCCTCGACGATCGGCAGCAGGTCGCGCTGCACGCCTTCACGGCTGACATCCGGGCCCGTGCTGCCCCGATCGCCGGCGATCTTGTCGATCTCATCGAGGAAGACGATGCCCATCTCTTCGGTGCGCTCGAGCGCCTCGTTGATGACCTCGTCCATATCGACCAGCTTGTCCAGCTCGTCCTGCAGCAGAATACGGCGCGCCTCGGCAACACTAACCGTGCGACGCTTCTTCCGCTTCGGCATCATGTCCTGAAGCATCTCTGTGAAGTTGTCCATGCCTTCCATGCCGCCCATCGGAATCATCATATTCTCGATGGGTGCGGACTGCTGGATCTCCACCTCGACCATCCGCTCTTCAAGCTTTCCGTCGCGCAACAGCGCACGCAGCTTTTCGCGGGTACGCTCACGACGCTCCTGGATGCGCGGGCCATCCTCATCGACCTGCTCGGCGTGCGCATCACCATCGGGAGTCACGACAAATGCGCGGAACCCGACCGTGTTGCTGCCCGAGCCATTTTCAATTTTAGGCGATGGCGATGTGGGCATACTGGCCGACGTCGATGTCGATCCGGTCGCACCGTGGTCGCCGTCCGGCGGGCCCGGCGGGAACAGCAAATCAAGCAGGCGCTCTTCGACGCGCTGCTGCGCCTGCTCCTCGACATCAGCCTCGCGCTCATCGCGCACCATGTTCACGGCGACATCCACGAGATCGCGAATCATCGATTCGACATCGCGACCAACGTAGCCGACTTCCGTGAACTTCGATGCCTCGACCTTAACGAACGGCGCACCCGCAAGACGCGCCAGACGACGCGCAATCTCCGTCTTGCCGACGCCCGTCGGGCCGATCAGGATGATGTTGTTCGGCGTGATCTCTTCGCGCAGCTCGTCCTCGACGCGCTGCCGACGCCAGCGATTCCGCAGCGCAATCGCAACCGCGCGCTTCGCCTTTTCCTGCCCTACGATGTACTTGTCCAGCTCGGCAACAATCTGCCTCGGCGTCAGCTCATCCAGCCACGGCGCATCCGCCGGCTCCGAACGCTCTTCCGACAGCCCCGGCACATCCGTCTCGTTCAACACCACTATTCCTCCAGCTCGAGCACCGTGATGCTCCGATTCGTATAGATGCAAATGTCAGCAGCGATCTCGAGCGACGCACGCACGATGTCACGCGCCTCCATATCCGAGTTCGCCTTCAACGCACGTGCAGCGGCGAGGGCGTAACCACCACCACTGCCGATGGCGACAATCTCATCATCCGGCTCGATCACATTGCCATCGCCACTGATGACGAACAGCTGAGACTTGTTCGCAACCGCCAGCAATGCTTCCAGACGGCGCAGGTACCGATCCGTCCGCCAATCCTTCGCAAGCTCGACAACCGCTCGCGGCAAATTCCCCGGGTACCGCTCCAGCTTTTCCTCGAACTTCTCGAAC
>JBBQYT010000405.1:0-3394 GCA_038208385.1 Longimicrobiales bacterium
AACATCGCCGGGCTGCATGGGAAGCGCGTGAATGACTGGCTTCGTGTCCAGCGTGCTGGAAATAAGATCGATCAGCTGGCGCAGCGTCGTCGTACGGCTTTCGCCGAGATTGATGATTTCCCATTCGCCGGGATGTGTACGCGTGCGGTCGATGGCAGACAGCACGCCCTGCATGATGTCATCGATCCACGTGTAGTCGCGCTCGGTCGACCCATCGCCGAACATTGAGATCGCCGCGCCGCGCATCATGAGCGACGTAAACTTGCGAATGGCAAGGTCGGGACGCTGGCGCGGACCGTAGACGGTAAAAAACCTCAATGCGATGATCCCGATCCCGAAGAGATGGTTGTACGTCGCGCACATCAGTTCGTTCGCGCGCTTCGTGGCTGCATAGGGTGAGATCGGTGAATCGACGTTCTGTTTTTCCGAGAACGGTGCGTCGGGGCTGTTTCCGTAGACCGACGATGAGGATGCGAAAACGAAGCGTCTGACGTCCCGGCGGCGCGCCAGCTCGAGCATGGATTGTGTGCCGACGAGATTCGCGTGCGCGTAGCCGACCGGATCTTCGATCGAGGGCCGCACGCCGGCTTTTGCAGCGAGATGTACGATGGCATCAAGGTCCACGTCTGCGAGCGCGCGCTCGACCGCCTCGAGATCGGCGCAATCGCACTCGATCAGATTGAACTTTACATTATTCTGCACCGCGGCGAGGTTGCTGCGCTTCTGTTCGGGGGAGTAGAAGGGATCGAAGTTGTCGAGCACATGCACTGTGTCACCGCGGGCGATCAATCGCTCGACCAGGTGACTTCCGATGAAACCGGCACCGCCGGTCACAAGAACTGTTTCGTTGAGTCTGCTCATTCAGGCATTTTAAGCTGTCGCCTACGGTTGCGGAATGGGCTCCGCGAACACACTTTTCGCGTCCATTCGCGAGGAAGAGGAATACCGAGTTGAAAAAGCCCGCGCAATGCGCTTTTTAGTCACTGGTGGGGCTGGCTTCATCGGCTCGCACCTGGTTGATCATTTGGTCGGCGCCAACCATGACGTGGTCGTGGTCGATGATCTGTCGACCGGCCTGCGCTCCCGAATCGAACCTTACCTCGACCGTATCAGGTTCGTCGAGGGATCGATCGTCGATCCGGACGTTTGCCGGGACGCCATGCGCGGTGTCGAATTCATCTTCCATCAGGCCGCTATTCCGTCTGTCCCGCGCTCGGTGAACGACCCCGCCCGCACGCACGCGGCGAACACCACCGGCACGCTGAATCTCCTCATCGCCGCGCGCGACGCCGGTGTGAAACGCTTCGTGTACGCGGGATCTTCCTCCGCATATGGCGACACGACGGAGCTCCCCAAGCGCGAAACGATGCCGCCCCGTCCGAGATCGCCCTACGCGGTTCAGAAGTTGTGCGGCGAGCAATACTGCAGCGCGTTCTTTACGACGTACGGCCTGGAGACGATCACGCTGAGGTATTTCAACGTATTTGGTCCGGGCCAGGATCCGGCATCGCAGTATGCGGCAGTGGTACCGCGGTTCATTACTGCTGCGCTGGCCGAATCAGCTCCCGTCATTTTCGGCGATGGTGAGCAGACGCGCGATTTCACGTATATCGAGAACGTCGTGCAGGCGAACATGCTGGCGCTGGATGCGCCAGCCGATGCACTTGGCAGGGTCTTCAACATCGGCTGCGGCGATCGCATCACTGTGAATGCTCTGTGGCAGGAGATTGCATCTGCCATTGGCGTCGAGATTGAACCCACGTACGTGCCGACGCGTGCGGGCGATGTGCGCGACTCGCTCGCGTCGCTCGACCTCGCCCACGAATTGTTGAGTTACGAACCCAGAGTCGGATTGCGGGAGGGCCTGGAGCGGACCGTGGCTTCCTTCCGGCTGCCGGCGGACACAGAGGCATAATGCATGTAGGGGTGGTTGGTACCGGCTACGTCGGGCTCGTGCTCGGCGCGTGTCTCGCCGAGACCGGAAACGACGTGATCTGTGCGGACATTGATGCGCGGAAGATCGCGGACCTCAAGAACGGCAAGATTCCGATTTACGAGCCCGGCCTCGAGCCGCTCGTCGAGCGCAATCTCGAAGATGGACGTCTCGAATTCACGACGGATGTCGGGGATGCGGTGCGGCGTTCGCAGATCATCTTTATCGCGGTGGGAACACCGCCTGATGAAGACGGCAGCGCAGACCTGCAGCACGTGCTGTCGGTAGCGGAGATGATCGGCAGGAACATGGACTCCGAGAAAGTCGTGATCACGAAGAGCACCGTGCCGGTCGGCACGGCCGCGCGCGTGCGCGCTGCAATCGCCAGGCACACGTCATTGCCGTTCCACGTCTGCTCGAATCCTGAATTCCTCAAGGAAGGCGCGGCGGTCGAAGACTTCATGAAGCCGGATCGCGTCGTCATTGGTACGGACTCTGTCGCCGCCGAAAATATTTTGCGGCAGCTTTACGAGCCGTTTACGCGCACCGGCAAGCCGATTCTTTTCATGGACATCGCATCGGCTGAAATCACGAAGTATGCGGCGAACGCAATGCTCGCAACGCGCATCTCGTTCATGAACATGATCGGCCGACTGTGCGGCGAGGTGGGTGCAGACATCGACATGGTGCGCAGGGGAATCGGCACGGACTCGCGTATTGGCTCCGCTTTCCTTTTCCCGGGCTGTGGCTACGGCGGAAGCTGCTTTCCGAAGGATGTAAAAGCGCTGATCCGGACGCTGCAGGAGACGGGTGTCGATGCATCGATTCTCGAATCGGTGGAACGTGTGAACGAACAGCAGAAAGAGCTTTTGCTGCGCGAAGTCGAAGCTCGTTTCGGGTCGGACCTGAGCGGCATGACGTTCGGCGTGTGGGGTATGAGCTTCAAGCCTGAAACGGATGACATGCGCGAGGCGCCATCGCTGGTCGTGGTCGAGGGACTGCTGCGCCAGGGTGCAAAGGTGCGTGCCCACGACCCCGAGGCTCTGGCCATCGCGCGCGAGCATTTCGGCGATCGCATCATCTATTGCGAGAGCAATTACGAAGCAGTGCAGGGCGCTGATGCATTGATCATCATCACCGAGTGGCGTCCGTACCGGCAGCCTGACTTCGAGCGAATTCGCAAACAGCTTCGGCAGCCGGTGATCTTTGATGGCCGCAACCTGTTCGAGCCGGGCAGAATGAAGGAGCTCGGGTTCGAGTACGTGAGTGTCGGGAGACCGGCGGTGGCCGCTACGATGTCGGATGCGAAAGGCTCTGGAAAGAGGCCGTTGTGAGTACCGCCCGGCTTCCGTCGTTGGGTTCAACGACCGTCTTCAGACTCAAGAGCGCTGCTCACAGGCTTCGTCGATTCGTTCTCCGCCGCTCGTCTCAGGAATTCTGGACCCATTACAATGTGACGCT
>JBBQYT010000406.1:0-3392 GCA_038208385.1 Longimicrobiales bacterium
GCCGTTGGGAGGGCTTGAACGGCGGCGCGATGAACGTGCTCGACGCGATGGTGCTGCGCAAAGCGTATTTCTCGGCGGGCGGCTTTTCGGCCAAGTATGGCAACGCACTGTCGGGTGTTGTCGATGTCGAGGCCGAAGGACGACCACAACAATCGAGCTGGGGTGCGGGCGCGAACATGGTTCAGCTTGGTGGCAGACTGCAGCGCCGCATCGGCACACGCTCCGGCTTCTGGGGTGCGGTGAGCGCAACCGATGTCACGCTGCTCACGAAAATGAACGGGCAGGCCGATCAGTATCCGGATTCGCCGCGCTCGATCCAGGGCGTTGCAGGCTTTACGTTCGAGCCGCGCAAAGGCATTGAGCTGCGCGCACTCGGACTGAACATGACGGACGTCGTCGAGCGTGACATAGATGGTGGTGGATATCACGGCACGTTCGCGAGCCACGGCACGACGCGCCACGCATCGTTGTCACTCCGTGCATTGCGTGCCGACGGCAGGGCCGGTCTCACGAGCAGTGTAACCGCATCGCTACGCGACAGTGGGTTTGATTTCGGCGTGCTCGACAGAAACCGCCGTGATCGTTCGCTCGGCATGCGCATTGATGGCGATGTCACACCGTCTTTTGCGCGCGTGCGTGTCGGTCTCGAATTTGCCGGACTTGATGCAACCAGCAATGGCAGCGTGCCAACCACCGGCCACGTCTCGCCGGGCTCACCGTCACAGCTGCTTCAAAACAATGTGCAGTCCACGGTCGACGCCGGTGCGTACGTCGAGACGGAGCGCACGCTCCCGGGTGGCATCATCCTCGCCGGCGGTATGCGCGCCGATCGCCTGCCGGGCGAAGACCGCATCACCGTCGACCCCCGCCTCGCCATCGCGTACACGACGGACAATTGGACACTGCGCCTCGGAACGGGCATGTTCCATCAGGGGCGCTGGCGCCTGCGTTACACACTGCCGGGCAGCGGTGCGCCGGGCGGCATCCCAACGAGCGCCGGGCACGTTGTCGCAGGCGTCGAGCATGCAGGCGAGCCATCACTTCGGATCGAAGGCTACGTGAAGAAGTATGGCAGCTACATTCAGGATGGAGATGGCCCGCAAGCGCAGAGCGGCCGCACGATCGGCGTGGACGGAATCGTACGCTGGTCACAGCAGTCGCGCCTGAATGGGTGGATCACGTACTCGCTTGCGCGCGGACGCGTGAACCTGGCGGACGGCGCGCTGGTCCCGTCGTCGCTCGACATCACACACACGCTGAGTGCAGTCGGTCGTCTGTCGATCAATGACAACTGGGAGCTGGGCTCGACGGTGCGCTACGGCAGTGGCCGCCCGTACACTCCGGTGCTGGGCGCAACGCAGGATGCAGACACGCGTTTGTTCGCGCCGATTTTCGGCGATGTGAATGCTGGCCGCGTCCCCGCGTTCGTGCGTGTCGATGCGCGCATCACGCGCTATGTGCAGCTGCCGAAGGCGTTTCTCGTGATGTATCTGGAGATGTTGAACCTCACGGACAGGCAGAACATCACGAGCTACACGTACAACCCGAGCTACGCAGACCGGATTCCGGTCGAGACGTTCTTTGCACACCGTTCGTTCGTGCTTGGCTTCGACCTGCAGGCGACGAAGAAATGAACATGCAGCCCAACCTCATTGCCGCAGCGGCCGCGCTGTTTGCACTCGGCGCTAACGTACTGGGCACAGCGCTTCTGCTGTTGCTGAGTCCGCACAGCAGGAGCTTGCGCTGGTATGCAATGTTCAATCCTCTCGTCATCGTGTGGCTGACTGCGCAGGCCACAGCGATGCTTGGACACACGGCGCCAATCCTCGCGGCGTTGTATCTGCCCGTGGTTCACATGATGCCTGCAGCGTTCGCGGCTTCTGCACTCGCGGGCATCGACAGACCAAACCGCGAGCTCATCGCCCTCATGATTCTCGGATTGGCGACAATCTTTTTCGTCGACAAGACTGTCGAGCTTGTCTGGCAGGCAGCGGGATGGGGCGGCGGTGCGCTGCTTCTGTCGATTGCGGAGGCCCGCAAGATGAAGCGGGAAGCCGGACCGGCAAAACGCAGCCGCCGCCTTCTGAACCTGGTTCTCGAGATCTGCATTCCAATCGGAGTGGTGGGCGCGATCGCAATCCATGGCGGCTTTGTCTACTACGTACTGCCGCTTTTGACGGTGCTCGTCCTCGTTTTGCTCTTCATCGGCATCATTCACCACCAGTATTACGATGTCGAAGTGCGCGCAGCGCGCACCGGCGAGCTGGCCTCGGGTGCAGCAGAGCAGGAGCGCCTGGCTGTACTCGGCGAGCTGGCCGCCTCCATCGCGCACGAAGTGCGCAACCCGCTGACCGGCATGCGCTCGCTCACTCAGCAGCTTGCCGCGGACGATGTCGACCTCTCACGCCGCCAGCGTTACACTGGTGTCATCCTCAGTGAGATCGATCGCCTCGAGCGCATTGTCTCGAACCTGCTCGAGGTCTCGCGTCGCGCACCACCGGCGAGAGCGGCGGGCAATACACCACTCGACCTGCTCTTCAGCGATCTGCAGCTTCTCGTCGAGACACGTGCACGACGCGCGGACCTGCACATACGGACGCGTCCGAACGACATTTCTGCACACGCGGCGCGCGAGCCACTCGCGCAGGCGCTGCTCAACCTGTTGTTGAATGCGGTTGCACATTCGCCGGCCGGCGGCAATGTCGAGCTCTATGCCGAACGTGCACCGGGCGCAGTGCGCATCATCGTCCGCGACCAGGGCAGTGGCGTCCCTGAAGCAGAGCGCGAGCGCATCTTCGAGCCGTTCTACAGCTCGAACGGATCCGGCACCGGACTCGGCCTTGCCGTCGTCCGACGCATCGCGCGCGAGCTCAACTGGAAAGTCCAGGTCGCCGGAGCCGATGGGCTGGGCGCGGAATTCTCGATCCTCGTGCCGGACGCGTCATGAGAATTCTTGTCGTTGACGATGAGCCGTCGATCCGCTTTTCGCTTACCGAGCTCCTTTCGCTCGATGCCCACGAGGTGCGCGAAGCCGAGCACGCGCCCGCAGCTCTGAACATCCTCGAGACCTGGGCGCCTGACCTGATCTTCACGGACCTCAGCATGCCCGCAATGTCGGGCCTGCAGCTCCTCGAAGAAGTGCGTGCCAGGCATCCCGAAATTCCCGTCGTACTGCTCACTGCGCACGGCGATGAGCGCACCGCGGTCCAGGCTTTGAAGCAGGGCGCCTACGACTATATCCCGAAGCCGTTCGACAATGATGAAATCCGCGCGCTGGTGTCGCGCGCCCGCGAAATGCTCGCATTGCGCGCAGAAAACCAGCGCCTGCGTGATGAACTGTCGCGGGAGTTTCGCTGGCTTGTTGGAGACTCGGCTGCAATGCGGGAAGTGTA
>JBBQYT010000407.1:0-3385 GCA_038208385.1 Longimicrobiales bacterium
CATGTCACCGTTGTCCGCGGACTGCCTCGAGTGGACGATGATGTAGTCACCATCCCGGATCTGCTCCTCCACCATCGAGTCGCCCTTCACGCGCAAAACGTAGTGCGAACCACTCCGCCCGAGGAAATCCTCCGGCACCGAGATCGTCTCCTGGTCCGAGATCGCCTCGATCGGAAAGCCCGCAGCCACATTGCCCAGCAGCGGAAGCTCGACCGCGCCAACACGCAGGCCGGTGGGCATCAACTCAATGGAGCGACTCGCGTTGTAGCTCTTTCGGATATACCCCTTGGACCGCAAATTCTCGAGGTGCTCATGGACGGTCGCGAGAGACGCATAGTTGAACCGCTTCGCGATTTCCTCGAAGCTCGGCGCGTACCCGTTTTCGTCCAGGAACGCCTGCAGGAAATCGAGGATTTCTTTCTGCCGCTTCGTCAAAGGCATTTTGTGCGCTTCGTCCTTGCGCCGGTTGTGCCCGACGCGGAGCTCGTTTGTTCGACGCGACCCGAATAGGTCCCGAATACATGATACCCGAAGGTGACCCGAAGCGCAAGAGGTTTGTATTCCGCGCCGGGCACCGCGTGTCCCTGACCCTCTGGAGCGAATGATTTGACCATACTGGAGCAGATCGTAGCCACGAAGCAAGTCGAGGTCGCAGCGCTCAAGCCGCGCGCCCGTGAGCTGCAGGCGCAAGCCGTTGCGGCGCCGGCGCCGCGGTCTTTTGAGGCTGCGCTGCGGGCGGGCGGGAATATCTCGGTAATCGCCGAATTCAAGCGGCGCTCGCCATCGGGCGGTGCGATCCGGGAGGGTGCGGACCCGGCGGAGATCGCACGCAGCTATGAGCAGGCCGGCGCCGCAGCGCTGAGTGTTCTGACGGACGCCGAGTACTTCGGCGGCTCGCTGGACGACCTCACGGCAGCGCACACCGCGGTTTCGATACCGGTGCTTCGGAAGGATTTCATCGTCGATCCGCTGCAGATCTTCGAGGCGCGCGCGGCGGGTGCGGATGCGGTGCTGCTGATCGTCCGGATTCTGACGGTGATGCAGCTCGCATCGTTGCATGGAATGGTGCAGGGGCTCGGCATGACTGCGCTGGTCGAGGTACACAACGGGCAGGAGCTCGACCGCGCACTGCGTGTCGATGCGCGCGTCATTGGCGTCAACAACAGGGACCTGGCCACGCTTGAGACGAACCTGGACGTGTCTGTCGGTATGGCGAAGCGCCTGCCGCCCGGCCATCTCCTCGTCGCAGAGAGCGGGATACGAACGGCCGCGGATGTCGACCGTTTGGCCGCTGCAGGGGTACAGGCGATACTCGTAGGTGAGTCTTTTATGCGCTCTCCCGATGTCGGAGCGGCTGCGGCCGCGCTCATCGGAAGGCCTCGAAGCGCGTCCGTCTCGCGCCGAACTTCACCCACTTTCTGATTCAGCGAACAATGCCCGTCGACGTGAAAATCTGCGGACTCTGCCGGCCTGAAGATGCTTCGGCTGCGTATGTGGCGGGCGCGCGCTATGCCGGCGTGGTCCTGACCGCGGGATTTGCGCGCTCGCAGACGCTGGAGAGTGCCGCTGAGATTTTTTCCGCCGCTGGCGATGCGTTCCGCGTCGGTGTCTTTGTCGATGAGTCCGCGGAACGCGTGGCGGGCCTGGCGCGTGAGCTTGCTCTTGACGTAGTGCAGCTGCACGGTGCGGAAGGCGCAATCGACATCGGTGCGCTGCGCGGGCTGTTCGACGGTGTGGTCTGGAAAGCGCTGCGTGCGACGGACCCGAAAATCGTCGAGCAGACGATCGAGCAGCTTCGTGGACGTGTCGATGCATTTCTTCTCGATGGCGATAAACGGTCGAGCGCCGGCGGCGTGTTTCACTGGAATGGATTCGAGGGCAGGGCGGCCTTTCCTTCGGACATGCAGCTCGGCATCGCGGGCGGTCTAACGCCGGCAAACGTGCGCGATGCTGCCCTGCATTTCACGCCTGATTTTGTTGACGTGAGCTCGGGTGTAGAGGTCACAGTTGGTCGCAAGTCACCCGAACTGATCCGCGCCTTCATCGCTGCAGCGACAAACGCAGCACAACCCATGGTACAGGAACGATGAGCACCCGTGTACTTCCCGAGCCGGCTGCCGAGACCGGACGCTTTGGAGAATTTGGTGGCCGCTACGTACCCGAGACGTTAATTGCGGCACTGGTGGAGCTGAAGGCTGCGTATGCGGTCGCATCGCAGGATGAAGCGTTCTGGGCGGAGTTCGATGAGCTGCTTGCGAATTATGTTGGGCGGCCGACGCCGCTGTACCTGGCCGCCCGGCTTGGTGAAGCTGCGGGTCTCGAGCGGGTCTATCTGAAACGCGAGGACCTGAATCACACGGGCGCACACAAGATCAATAATGCGCTGGGTCAGGCACTGCTCGCCCGACGCATGGGCAAGCGACGGATCATTGCGGAGACCGGCGCGGGGCAGCACGGCGTCGCGACTGCGACGGCGTGTGCGCTGTTCGGCCTCGATTGCGTCGTTTATATGGGCGAGGAGGATGTGCGGCGTCAGGCGTTGAATGTATACAGAATGGAATTGCTCGGCGCCGAGGTTCGTCCTGTGTCATCCGGCACGCGCACCCTTAAGGACGCAACGAATGAAGCCATGCGAGATTGGGTGGCGAGTGTATCCAACACGCATTATATTATCGGTTCCGTTGTAGGCCCTGATCCGTACCCGCGCATGGTGCGTGATTTCCAGGCAATCATTGGTCGAGAGACGCGCCAGCAGGTGCTGGCAGTCGAGGGCCGGTTGCCGGGCGCTGTGGTGGCGTGTGTTGGTGGGGGATCGAATGCGATGGGAATCTTCCACGAGTTCGTGCAGGACGTGGATGTCGAATTGATCGGCGTGGAAGCGGCGGGTGAAGGAATCGAGAGCGGACGTCATTCTGCATCACTCAGCGCGGGACGGCTTGGTGTGCTGCACGGCTCACTCAGCTTTTTGTTGCAGGATGATGACGGACAGGTTGCACCGGCGCACTCGATTTCAGCGGGCCTCGATTATCCTGGTGTTGGCCCCGAGCATGCCTTCCTGAAAGCGTCCGGGCGCGCGCGCTACGTGAGTGTCACGGATACAGAAGCGCTCGACGCGTTTCATCGCCTTCCGCGTTTGGAAGGCATCATTGCAGCACTCGAAAGCTCGCACGCCGTTGCGTTCGTTTTGAGAGAAGGCCGCCAGTGGGCGAAGAAAGGTCCTGTCGTCATTTGTTTGAGCGGCCGTGGCGACAAGGATGTCGAGCAGGTTTCCGACATGACCTCCGTCTGAAGTCTTAATGCACACCGATAAGCAGTCCGCATGGTGACGATCGTTTCAGAGACGCCAGAGGGTGACAACCGTCCTGACGGCAATTCGTCGGCTCCT
>JBBQYT010000408.1:0-3368 GCA_038208385.1 Longimicrobiales bacterium
ATCAGCACGAACAACGAACGCAGGGACCACGATCTCCGAACCAACATCGACCTCTTCGCTTCCGACAAGTTTCCGACCATGACCTTCAAGAGCACCAGAGTCGAGCAAAAAGGCGAAGCACTCAAAGTCTACGGCAACCTCACGCTTCGCGACGTCACAAAGCCCGTCGTGCTCCAGGGCAAACTCCTCGGCGTACTGCCCGCCGCCGGCAATCGCCGCTCGACAATGGCCTTCGAAGCCTCGACCACAATTAATCGCCTCGACTACGGTCTGAAATGGAATAAAGCCGTCGAAACCGGCGGAGTTCTTCTCGGCGATGACGTCACGATCACATTGACAATCGAGGCCGTTCAAAAACCCGCCCCATGATGCAAAAAAAGCCCGCCGATCGGCGGGCTCCTCTTTAAAACTTCATCGAAGCACAGCGCCTAGTGACGCGCTGTCCTCATCATGTCCATCATCATGCCCATCGGATCGTCCATCATCATATTCGTCGACTTCTGGAACGATACCGACTGCTCCGGCTGGTCACCCGCAATCGCACCAAACTTGATCGAGCCACTCAACACGTCAGCCCCAGTGCGAGTCCCGGAAAAATGCCCGAGCGCACCATCATCAAACACCAGATCCAGAGCAACCCTCGAACCATCTACCGTTCCCGTGACCCGAAGCGTACCCGGCTTGCCGGCCGTCGTCATATAGTAGCCCGAGCCCGTCGCGCTGCCGCCACTTGTCTGCAACAGGAACATCGTCTGGTTGTTCAACGCTCCCGCGGACCGAACCCACTGGCCATCAACCGACGTGCTCATCCCCATCGGATCCGTCTGACAACCCGCCAGCAGCAATGCCGCTGCGACTGCAGTGATCAAGCGCTTCATCGTGTTCTCCCCGCTCTTATGGACCGATGTGACGTGCACGCGTCAAGGTTTCTATACCCTAGAAATAATGCCTGGGGCCGCCTGCGTCCAGCGGCAATGTTAATTCACGGGCACAATCAACACCATTGAACGGCTGACTGTACACAGATTAGGGGCGGACGGGGACACAGGGGAGCATGTCCAGGATGCAGCTGTCGAGGGGGCCGGCGCCGTGGACGTGCATGTCGGGGTGGAGCTGAGGGCGACGCTTTTGAGGCCGCGTAGTACGAGCCCTGGACATAGGCCGGCGCAGTTTGCATCGCGTTGCGACTCCATTCGTCTCGATGCACCTTCCTGCATGGCAATTCGATTCGAGGAACGCGATGGCAGGGTGCGCATTCCCGTGCGTGCACAGCCGCGTGCGTCGCGTAGCGAAATCGTTGGTGAATACGATGGCGCGCTGAAGGTTCGCGTGGCAGCGCCACCTGTTGAAGGCGAAGCCAACCGCGAGCTTGTCAGATTCCTCGCCCGCACGATTGGTGTTCCGCAGTCTTCGCTCGAGATTCTCAGTGGTTCTTCCGGCAAGAGCAAAATCGTGGAAGTCGCTGGCGTAGCGCTCGTCGATGTGCGTCGCGCGCTGGGATTGGAGTAGTGATGTCGCGCGTGCTTTTTGTTTTCATCGACGGTGTTGGATTAGGCGATGGCGATGCGGCTGTGAATCCGGCGGTCGCGGCACGAATGCCAGCTGTGCGTGCGCTGCTCGATGGCGCAGAGCCGACGCGCGCAAACCACGGATTATCGACAGCGCGTGCGACGTTGCGCGGCCTCGATGCATCGCGCGGCATTGATGGATTGCCGCAGAGCGGCACCGGCCAAACGGCGCTCCTTACTGGCGAAAATGCCGCGGAAATGTTCGGAAGACATTTCGGACCGTGGGTTCCAGTGAAGCTGCGGCAGCTGGTTTTCTCCGAGAGCGTGCTGGCGCGTGCAATGCGCGCAGGCAAACGCGTAGCATTTGCGAACGCGTATCCGGAAGAGGTAGTGAGGCAGGCGGCAGGCATCGAGCTGGGACGTTTGCCGGGGCCGCTCCGTGCGGGACCCCCACTCGCAGCGCTCGGTGCAGGACTTCTCGATCGCGGGACGAGTGCACTCGAGACTGGTGATGCTGTGGCGAGTGAGATCACGAACAATGGCTGGCGCACACACCTGCAAAGACTTTCGCTACGCGACATCTCCCCACACGAAGCCGGCATCAACCTCGCCCGCATTGCGGGCGCGTACGATCTGACGTTGTTCGCGCATTACGCGACGGACATCATTGGCCATCGTGGCGATCATGCAGCGGCTGTCAGTGCGCTCGAGCGAGTCGACGATTTTGTTGGCGGATTGTTGAGCGAGCTGGCTGATGATGTGTTGCTCGTTGTTGCCAGCGATCACGGCAACATCGAAGACTCGCGTGCAGGACACACGCTGAATCCAGCGTTGTGCCTTGTCGTCGGAGAGGGTCATGCAGTGTTTGCAGAATCGCTGCATGCACTGACGGATGTGACACCCGCAATTTTGCGATTGCTGAGCTAGACTTCGCGCCGCAGCAGCGACAACCCCGCCAGAATCAGCATTACCACGCCGTAGCCAACCACATACGCGAATGCATTCCATGGAATTGGCGCGAGTGCGCCGAATGCATTCTCCAGCTCGAGAATCGCCCCCTGCGGGGGTAGAATGAACGTGACGAATTCGCGTGCACCGGGTGGTGCGGTGCTGAGGATGTCTGCGCGTCGGAGCGTGTCCCACACGAGTGCAACCAAACTGATGAGCAGGGTCAGCCACGCATCGCCCCTGGTCCAGACGGACAGCAATGCTGTCAGTCCGCCGTATGCCATCAGGTAGGAAATGATCAGGATGAGTGTTGCAGGTCCTGCCCATGTGCTGAGCATCAGCAGGTCGAAGCCCGGCATGAGTACGCCGCTGATGACGAACACAACTGTAGCAAGCGCTGCGAACCGCGCACCATAGAGCTTGAGTGGCGAAACCGGCTTGACGGCGTACAGTCGCGCGTAGCCGGCGTTTCTGTCATCGCTCGCGATGCCTGACATCAGGACGAGCGTCGCGATGAGCGGGAACCGCCCGAGCAGCCAGCCAATGATTAGAATCGCCGACGGCAATGCAATGCCGCCGACGCGAAACAGCTCATCGATTTCGACACTGCCTTCCTTGCCGAGTCCGATCAGGCGCGCCGTCATCGCCGCTGCGAGAAACACGAGAGCGAAGGCCAGCAGGATGATGACGCGCCGCCTGCGAGCGCGCAGCGTGAGCATTGTGAGTGCGCCGACGCTCATGCGCGCTCCGTTCTGTCGAGCGCACGCTGCACACGTTGCTCGAGCGGCTCGGCGAGCGGACGCACCGAATGGACAATGCCACCGCCTTCGATCAGTGCGGCAAGGCGCTGGCTGAGCTCGGCGGCATCGCGAACGTGCACCTCGAAAGTGGTGTCATCATCATAACTGCGCG
>JBBQYT010000409.1:0-3367 GCA_038208385.1 Longimicrobiales bacterium
AGCTAGGCGTGCGCTAAAAAAGCGTCAACGAATGCGGCTCAAATCTGATCGTACGGATGCGTTCGGTAGAGTGCGCTGCGGAGTCTGCGCACCAGTTGCTCTTCGCGCGCGTGCGACCGCACGAGGTCCTCGAGCACGTCATCCCGGCCCGATGCTTCCGCGTCCGCAATCATCGAGCGATAGCGCGTTACCGCGTCCAGCCGGAAGCACAACTCGACGACCAGCGGATTCTCGGCGATCCCATCGTTATCGGCCTGTTCCCAGAAAAAACTCAACGCGGAAGAGCCGTTCTGTTTTCCAGTCATGGCGCCCCGGTCGGTGCAGGTTGTCCCTGGCCAGTACATCACCCGTCCTGCCCCGCTACCAGTGCAAGCGCCGTTCCGTACTGAGTTTACGCTCTCCTAGAAGCGCGAACCGAGACGTACGAAGATGTTCATGGTGCGTATCCGGCCCGTGAGCGGCACGGCGCCGTAAATCCCCACGTCGCCCAGAAGAAGTCCTACGCCGGCATCAAACAGATTGCCGGTGTCGGCGCTTCCGAAACTGGACGGTCCATCCAGCGACCAACCGCGCCCCGCATCGAAAAAGGCAACCCAGCTCGGATCCGCATCGACGTGCCAGTCCCAGCCGTGATCCCAGCCTGGATGATCAAAGCCGAAGTGCAGGCCGCCGCGGAATTCCGCCTGGAAGAGCGCAACGCGGTCGCAGCCATATGATGGATAAACGGCAGTCAGATTGTCATCGGACGAACGGACTACCTGCATGCGACGTACGCCGCAGTCCTGGCTGAACGCCGTGTAGCCCGGCATCGAGGCCGCGCCGCGGAGCACGTGCTGGAACTGCGCTGGCAGCGCCTTGCCGTCCACCGATCCCGCAATCATTCCGCGGACATTGAACCGCGAGCCATCCCACGCGATTGTACATCCGCACATCGAAGAACCCACTGTTGAAGTCGACATTGACAGGCGTCGACAAGAAGCCGCTGTTCGCCAGCAGCGGATTGTAGGAAGCGACAGTGTGCAGCGAGCCACCAAGTCCATGCTCCAGACCGCCACTCACAAACCAGCCGCGTGATGGATCGGTGTCATCATTGCGCGTATCGATCTTCAGCTGGCCACCAATCGAACGAATCCTGCCTTCGGCGATGAGGGGCTGGGCACGCCAGACGTCTCCGCCATTGAACAGCGAAAACGGGTCACGCGCTGCAACAGATTCATGATCTTCCTGCCGGAGCTGCAGCGTGAAATCGAACGGCGTCGCACGCGGCTTCACACGCACGTACGCGCTGTAGCCCTCCCGCTGGAAATAATCGCGGTAGTCGTTGTGCAGCAGGAAAGTCGAGAGCGATGACTCAAAGTCGCGCATGCCGTTAGTCTCAATCGGATCGATCACAGAGCCGACAGTGCCGCCGATGCGAAGCTGCCGATTCGCGAACGACTGCTCGAGCCGCGCCTGGTAACCCATCTGCTCGGTGTGAATGCCCGCCTCCGAACGCCAGATCGCCTTCGCCTCGAGGCGAAGCGGATTCGAGCCGTTCGTTTCAATGACAGGACCAAACGCGATCGGCAAACCTTCAACGCGATTGTAACTCGGCGAGACATCCACATCGAAGCGCGACCCGCCCACGCTCTCATCCGCATAGCGATGGCGCGAGCGCCAGCGATGACCATCAATGTAGTGATGTTCTTCATCGGCAAACGCGTAGCGCACGCCGCGTCCGTACGTCGTGATCGTGCCCGTCACGCGCGCCGAATCCAGACCCTCAACCGCGCCGTTCAAGACAGTGACAGCGCCACCGATGAACGCACCCGGATGAAGAATCAAATCGCCATCGATGACGAGCACTTCACCCGCAACCCTGCCGTCGACAATGAGCTCGCCGCCCGTGACTACCAGCGCACCTGGAATCCGCCGGTCGATTTCCACACGCGCCGGCCCATCCATGCGCGTGGTGCTGGAGCGCTCCAGCACCACGCGCAGATGGCTCGAAACCTCGCGCGGCAGGTCAGCCCTCGCGATGGAACGCTCCTGCGCCTCTGCGGAACCCGCAAAGGCGAAAAAGAGCACAATGGCGGCAGCCACATGCTTCATTGTGTTTCTCCTGGAAATGCGCGTGCGTGGAGGGACCTTCTGTTTGATCTACGGAGGCCGGCTTGTGGCGGTTTCAGATCTTAGAGGCTAACAGCGGGCGAGTCGCGGTTAGACGTCGGAGGTTTCAGCTTCGCGGCCGGGGTCTGCAACCACAACCTTCGCCGGATTGTGCAGCCAGCGACGCGTGATGAAGACAATGAACAAAGCCCCGCCCACCAGGGCAAGCGCCGGCAGCACATACACGAGCAGGCTAATGCCGGAGGCGGGTGGCTCCAGCAGAATCCAGTTGCCGTACTTGCTGACATAGTAGGCTTTGATCTCGTCGGGCGACTTGCCGGACCTCAGCTGCTCGCGAACGAGGCTCTTCATCTCGCGGGCGAGCTCGGATGGTGAGTCCTGGATCGACAGACCCTGGCAGACCGGGCAGCGAAGCTGTGCGGAGACTGCCTTCGTGCGCTCTTCCAGAATGCTGTCCTGCGGTGTGCGCAGCAGGGGCGTCGATGTTCTGGCTTCGGGTGACGTCTCGATGTTCGGCGTCGCGTGGCTGGTGTCGGCGCCGGCGGGAGCGGCAGGCACGGGCTGCTGGGCGCGCACGACGACGGGCGCGAGTGCGCAAAGCGCTGCGAAAACCAAAACACGAGTGCTCGTCATTTCAGAGTCACAGCCTCGCCCCGCAGCATGGGCTCGAGTACACGGTTCATCAGGTCGACAGTCACGGGACCCACCTGCTTGTAGGCGACGCGTCCGTCCCTGCCAATGAAGAACGTCTCCGGCACGCCGTAGATGCCATAGTCGATTGCAACGTAAGTGCGGGGATCGAGCAGCGTCGAGTAGCCCCAGCCACCCATATCCTCCAGGTACTTCCGCGCGTTATCGGGAGTGTCGTTGTAGAGCACGCCGTAGAACTGCACGCCTTTCGGCGTGTAGGTGCGCGCCGACATTGCGAGCGCTTCGTGCTCATCGCGACATGGCAAACACCACGACGCCCAGAAGTTGAGGACGGTCACACCGCCGTTCGTCGGAGCGAACCGCACCGAATCGCCGTTCTCGAGCGTGGCGAGTACAAATGCCGGTGCGGGCTTGCCGGGCAGTGGCGAAGGAATGGCCTTCGGGTCGTGCGTGATGCCGTACGACAGCATTGCGATGACCGGCACAACTGCAAGACCGGCAATGCCGGCATGCTTCCAGTTCACGCGGCCACCGTCTCTCGGACTCCCGCCTCTTTCGGCGCAATCGCACGCTTCCGTGAGGGCGTCATCGAAATCGCAGCGCCAAT
>JBBQYT010000410.1:0-3355 GCA_038208385.1 Longimicrobiales bacterium
AGAGTGCACCGCCGGCCTTCTTGATCGACCACTCGGGCTTCGCCTTCGAGAGAATCGGGTCCTTGAATACGACGATGCGCGCCATCACCCAGATTTTGTGATTGTGCAGCGTGTCAATTAACGCCTTGGGGTTGCGGAGCGTCACTTCATTGGCCGTCGTCAGCTGTTTGGCGAGCGGAATCGACGTCGCATAGTGCGGACCCTTCTCGTCCTTGAAGTCGATGACGAACGTGTTCAGCTCCGTGTTGTCCGCCATCGCAATCAACTTCGGCAGCCGCGTCTTCGATCCGGCGGCGTAGGCATTCAGGTAGATTCCGCGAATATATTGGGGCACGGTATGTACTCCCGTGGCAGTCGCGGGAGACGATGGTGCCGACGACGCGCTGCCGGAAGCTGAGGTCGAGGCGACCGGCGTGACTGGGGAGCCTGCAGCTGCAGTCGCGGCCCTGTTGTCGCCAGAGTCCGGATGCGGCACATTGCTGGCGAGCGCGGACTTGTCGCCTTTCTCACAACCGGCAACCATGAGTACACCTGCGAAGATTGCCGGAACGCAGGCGAGGATTACACGTCTCGTCATGAAGGTGAGCACTTTTCTCGAGTGGAATGAACAGTGCCTTTCGCAACGCGAATCTGCGTTGCAAGGGCTGATACACCGAAGATATCCAGTTGCAACCGCCGGGCCACGATAATGCGGCGGCCGGAAGTCTCGCAGGGTACCGGGCATAGCGCTTGCTCCCGATGTGGAGAAATCACTGTGGCGAGAGCAGAATCTGCTTCAGGCAGCGTGCGGCGGGATGCAATAGCGACACCTGTCTTTTCTGTGCCGGAAAGCGTGCGTAACCTGCAGGAGATGCGACAGCTTCAGAGACGAGATGATGATCTGTTCAAGCACGGCTTCGAGCCGTCATTCCAGACGTTGAATGAGAAGCTCTCCCGGGAGCGATTCTCGCGTTTTTGTGCGGGACCGGAAGATCCGAGGCCCGCGCCGAAGACGCTGATCGTCGTCGCACATCAGGATGATGAGGTCATCGGGGCGGGTGCCCGGCTTCGTCGTTTGAAAGATGCGATGCTCGTGCATGTCACGGACGGTGCACCGCGCAATTTGCGTCACTCTGTGCAGGCGGGTTACGAGACGCGGCGCGAATATGCGGAGGCACGCAAGGACGAGATGCTGGAAGCAGTGGCTCTCGTCGGAATCGGTCCGGACCAGAATCACACGCTTGGCGTGGTCGATCAGGAAGTGACGCTCAATCTAATTCCGCTCTCCGGCACCCTCGCCGAGCTGTTCGACAGAGAGAAACCCGAAGTCGTCCTCACGCATTCGTACGAGGGCGGCCACACCGATCACGATTCCACTGCGTTCACCGTGCAAGCTGCGTGCGAGCTCCTGCGGCGTGATGGCGCGCAGATTCCGACCGTCCTCGAGCTGACATCGTATCACAACCGCTCGGGCAACCGGACGTACCTCGAGTTCCTGCCGTGGCGGGGCGCGGAAGTGTGGACCGTGCTTTTGACGGATGAAGAGCGCGAGCTGAAGCGGGAGATGTTTCGCTGTTTTCGCTCGCAGTGGCGAGTGCTGCGGCGCTTTCCGCTGGAGTTCGAGCGCTTCCGTGAAGCGCCGCGTTACGATTTCACGCAACCGCCGCATCCCGGCGTTCTGGACTACGAGCGCTTCGATGTACCGTTGAACGGCGTCGCGTGGCGCGATTGCGCGAAGCGGGCGCTCGAGACGCTCGGCGTCGGCGCCTGAATCTTGTCGCTAGACGATTGGCACGTCGGGCGCGATGACGGGCAGATGGAGTGTGAAGGCGCTGCCAGCGCCGGGTTCGCTCACCAGTGTGATACTGCCGCCGAGGAGCTGGGCAAGACCCTGGCTGACCGCGAGACCCAGTCCGCTGCCGCCCTGAGTGCGTGTCATTGACTGATCCACCTGCATGAACGGCTCGAACAGGAGGCGCTGCTGATCTGGAGCAATGCCGATGCCCGTGTCGCGCACCTCGAATGCAAGGGACTCGCCCTCCATCCGTACTGACAGCTTCACGCTTCCCTTCTGAGTAAACTTCACCGCATTCGACAGCAGGTTCAGCAGAATCTGGCGCAGCTTGCCGGAGTCTGAGTTGACGCGCGCGGGCGCGGCACTGATGTCCGTGCTGACTTCGAGGCTTTTTCCCGTTGCATCGGGCTGCACCAGCTCGACGGTGTGCGCTACGAGATCCTGCAGATCGAAAACGCCGAGACGCAAATCGGCCTTGCCGGCTTCGAGACGTGAAAGATCGAGCACGTCATTGATCAGGTCGCGCAAGTGGATCGCGCTGCGTCGCAGCCGGCTCAGCTGCTCTTTCTGACCATCGTTCAGCGGACCTTTGATCTCCGCTTCCAGCAGATCCGAATATCCGAGAATTGCATTCAGCGGCGTTCTGAACTCGTGACTCATGGTGGCGAGGAACCGCGACTTCGCTTCGTTGGCCTGCTGCGCCGCGCGGAAGAGCTGGGCTTTTTCGATCGCGAAGGCTGCGCGCGAGGCGAGATCCTCAGCGAGCCTCAGATCTTCGGGGCCGTACAGGTGGACGTCCGAGGATGAAACGAAGGTGATTACGCCCAGCAACGAATCCGGCGTCCTGAGCGGCACTGCCATGTAGCTGACGAGGTTCAGCTCGCGAATCAAACGCAGATGCTCTGCATCGTGAGCAGCGTCCTCGAGCAGCTGCTCCGGAATCCGCTCCATCATTTCCGGCTGGCCCGTGCGGAGCACGTTGTACAAACCATGCGGCGCATTTCCTGTCGTCGGGGTAGCGCTCCTGCAATTGCTTCGCGAGCTCGACCTTGGCCGGATCGGTGTGCATGACGGCCACCCGCTCGAGCGTGTCATCAGCAACGAGATCGACCGCGCACCAGTCCGCAATCCCGGGCACGGCCATCCCGGCAACCGCGTGCAGTGTCACCCGGTAGTCGAGCGACGACGAAAAAAGTCTTCCCGCCTCCGACAGAAACCGCGCGCGCGCTTCGGCACGCTCGGAGTCGTGCAGCGAGTTCTCGACGCGGGCGATGGCTTCTTCCAGCTCCTGATTGGTAGACTCCAGCTGTTCACCGAGCGCCTGCGATTCTTCGACTTGCGCCTCGAGCTCGATCGTCTGCTCGTGCAGATCGACAGCCTGCTCCTCTGCTCGCCCACGCGCCACCCGCAACGACTCCGTCATCGAGCCGAATGCCAGCGAGATAACCGCAAACAGCGCCATAGGCACCACGTCCCGCATGTCCGTAATATGCGCGCTGCGCAACGGCCCCGTGAGGAAGTAGTCGACGATGACCACGGACAGCGCGGACGCCACCAGGCCGGGTCCTCTGCCGCCATACC
>JBBQYT010000411.1:0-3346 GCA_038208385.1 Longimicrobiales bacterium
GATGCGTATGCGCCTGTGCGCAGGATTGCAATCGCCGCGTCGCCGCGTCGCCCCAACACCGCGTCGCTCTTCATCGGCGCATGATGCGCTCGCGGCGCCGGAAGAAAGCGAGCAACGGTGTCACGTATGGTTGATCCGTGCGCACGTCGATCTCGTCGACGCGGAGCTGGCGGAACAGCTTGCGAGTGCGGTCGCGTTCGCGGCCCGCGATCGCGCGATAGAGTGCGCGTGTCTGCTCGCGGCTCGTATCGACGATCGCTTCTTCACCCGTTTCCGGATCGATCAGCAACAGCACGCCCACGTTCGGCAATGCCTCTTCGCCGGGATCGTGAATCGTCACCGCGATGACATCATGACGGCGCGCGGCGAGTCGCAGATTCTTTTGCAGGATCTCGGACGCGGCACGGTCTGCGGATTCGGCTGGGCCATCGCCGTCGAGAAGCGCTGCTCCGGTCGAGAGATGGAAATCGCTTAGAACAAAAATGATAGAGCGGTTCGGGAGCACGCGTGCAGCATAATCGATGGCGCCGGCCAGGTCGGTGCCGCGTCCTTGCGGACGGAACGCGAGCACGTCGCGAATCATGCGCAGCACGTGACGGCGGCCTTTTTTCGGCGGCACGAAATGCTCGACGTGATCGCTGAAGATCATGAGGCCGACACGATCGTTGTTGCGCACTGCCGAAAGTGACAGCACTGCTGCGAGCTCGGCAGCCAGCTCGGCCTTGAAGCGGCCATGCGTGCCAAACTGCTCCGATCCCGACAGATCGACGGCAATCAGCACAGTCAGCTCGCGCTCTTCGATGTGTTTCTTGACGTACGGATGCCCCATGCGGGCCGTGACGTTCCAGTCGATGTTGCGCACATCATCGCCGGGCTCGTACTCGCGCACTTCGGCGAACTCCATTCCCTGTCCCTTGAAGACGGAATGGTATTCGCCACTGAAAACGGAGTTGACGAGGCCGCGCGTGCGCAGCTCGATGAGTTTGACCTGCTTGAGGATTTCGGTGGGCACGCCGTATGAGGTCGTACGCGCTGCGAGCTCGGACGGCACACTGCCGCCTCGCTCGAGCGCCACCATGCCCGCGGGCTCGGCTCGCTCATCGGGCGTCGCTTTGGCAAATCTGGATTTTCCGAAGCGATCGATGAAAGTGCGGAAACGTCCGGGCCGCCCAGCCGGCCGCTCGCCGTTCATCAGGGTACCTCGACCGCCTCGAAGATGCGGGCCACGATGTCATCGGCCGAGACTTCTTCGGCTTCTGCCTCGTAGCTCGTGATGATGCGGTGACGCAGAACATCGGCGCCGATCGCTTTCACATCTTCCGGCAGCACATAGCCGCGGCCGCGCATGTAGGCGTGAGCGCGCGAGCACACAGCCAGGAAGATTGTCGCGCGCGGCGACGCGCCATACTCGATCAGCGGCGCAAGCGTCTGCAGACCGTACGCACTCGGAGAGCGCGTCGCATCCACGATGTTCACGATGTAGTCCGCGATCTTGTCATCCATGTACAGGTTCGAGATCTCATCGCGCGCCTTGAAGATCTCCGCCGGCGTTGCGACAACCTCGAGATTCTCCAGCTGGCGTCCCGCCATGCGCTGCATGATCTGCTTTTCGACATCCTTGCCCGAGTACCCGACGCGCAGCTTGAACATGAACCGGTCTACCTGCGCTTCCGGGAGCGGGTACGTGCCTTCCTGCTCGATCGGGTTCTGCGTAGCAAGCACGAGGAACGGCTCGGACAGCGGGAACGTCTCGCCGCCAATCGTCACCTGCCGTTCCTGCATTGCCTCGAGGAGGGCGGACTGCACTTTCGGCGGCGCGCGGTTGATTTCGTCGGCCAGGACTATGTTGGCGAAGATGGGGCCCTTCTTGACTGCAAATTCGCCGGTGCGCTGATCGTAGATCTGCGTTCCGACGACGTCCGCCGGCAGCAGGTCCGGCGTGAACTGAATGCGATGGAATGTCGCGTCGATCGTGTCGGCCAGGGAGCGCACCGTCAGGGTCTTGGCAAGTCCAGGCACGCCCTCCAGCAATACGTGGCCACCGGTGAGCAGGCCCATGATGAGCCGCTCGATCATCATGTCCTGCCCGACCACCCTCTTATGAAGTTCTAGCGCAATTCGGTCCGCGAGCTCTCTCCCGCTGACCGGCGCGTACGCTGCTGTTGTGGCCTGTTCCAATCGCCCCTCCCTACCCGGTGAGTTCCGTGATCCGCGATCCGCGATCCGCGATCCGTGAAACCGACTGTCCTACAACCCCAAGCCGCCTGATGATCCGCAATGACTGGACCGGAGCAACGCCCGACGCGGCGAGTGAGAGACGCGGTGACGCGGCGACCCCAAGCCCCGCATTGCCCCGCGTCGCCGCGTCAGCGCTTTATCCGCTCTCCCGCGTCTTCATTCCGGAAAATCCAGGCGGCCAGCGCCCCTGGCCGGAGTGACCGGCTCACGGCAGCGCTCACATCGCTTTGCGATCCGAGCTCCGGTCCGGGACTCTTCTCCCGGTCCGCGAGCATCAAGCGTGCGCGTTTCCGCCAGCGTTCCCAGTTTGCGGGCCGCAAATCCACCCAGCCGTTGTCGGCGAGGCGAGGATCGTTCGGACTCATGCCGTGCTCGGGCTGCACCTTGATTTCGGGTCCGCGCAGCAGGCTCTCGCCATCGGGCAGCAACACCGGCAAACCGATCGACAAAATGCGCATGCGCAGATCATTGTCGGACTCGATCAGGAGCGATGTGCGCTCCGCAGTCGTCTCGGGATCGAGCGCTGCGACATCGTTCAAATCATTGAACAGGCGGCCGAGCAGTGCCCCCTCGAAGAGCAGCTTCGACAAGCGCGGCGGCCCGAGCATCTCGTAGGCCACTGCGTTCACGTCGAATTCTTTTTCGAGATGCTGCATCTCATCGATCGCAACCTGGCGCAGCACACCCGCGCGATAGGTTGGTCCCGACGTCGCCGCATCGAGAGCTGCGACGACGTCCTTTCCGCTCGGATGCCCGCTCAGCTCGCGCACTACGTTGTCTGCGATTTCTTCCGGCGTGATGAATTCCATCAGGCCGAGTGCAGTAAGCGTCTCGAACTCGGGCAGGCTGAACAAACCGTTCTCTCCCGAATCAACGAACACGCCCTTCAGTGTCGTGCCCGACGGCTTGAACGCGGATGAATCACCATTCGCGGAAAACGCATCGCTGAGTGGCACTGCGCGCGTCGAATCGTAGCATTGAATCGGACGTCCGCGCCGCAACACCTCGCCAAACGCGATCCGTTTCCAGCTGATGGCTGCTGTCGGCTTGATTTCCTTCACTGCCGGTGCGCCCGGCGTGCGCGCCATCAGATACAGCAACAGTGTGT
>JBBQYT010000412.1:0-3345 GCA_038208385.1 Longimicrobiales bacterium
GACACACCCGCGGGCGTGGTGCGTGCACAGGCGTGGCACAGTGCCGACGGTCGTGTCGAGCGCGTCTCGTTCCTGAACGTGCCTTCGTTCCTGTACGCGCGTGATGTGCGAATCGAGATCGCGGAATTCGGCAGCATCACAACGGACGTCGGCTTTGGCGGTGCATACTACGCGATTCTACCGGCAAGCGAAGTCGGTCTGACTGTAAACCGCGAATCGTGTGCAGCACTGACCGCAGCGGGTTCGGCAGTGACGCGCGCAGTGAATCGCGAGCTGCGCATCGACGATCCGGTGCATCCCGACCTCGCGTTCCTCTACGGCACGATTTTCACCGGACCGCCGGAAGATCCAGCGCATCACAGCCGCAATGTCTGCGTTTTTGCAGATGCTGAAGTCGATCGCTCACCGACGGGGACTGGCGTTTCGGCGCGAGTCGCGCTGCATCACGCGAAGGGTGAGCTACGCGATGACGAGGAGATCGTGATCGAGAGCATCCTCGGCCGGCAGAGCTTTTTCACAGGCCGCGTACACTCCCAGACGACGCTGGGCAAATACCCTGCAGTGGTTCCCGAAGTGAGCGGCCGCGCATTTCTTACGGGTTCTCACAGGTTCGTGATCGACCTGCGCGATGACCTGGGCGCCGGCTTTCTGATCGGCTAGCAGGGCAAGGCGTGCGTTTTCGTAACTCTTGACCTTCGTCCCGGCCGGGGCCTACCTTGGCTGAATCCAACAGCGGAGAAGCTATGTACAATCGGTTCTGCCGTAGCATGTGCACGACGATGTCGATGATGACGACGCCCTCACGGAGAGGCGGCGCGCCGGCACACGTGTAGCAGACCACACTGTGCAGAGCGAGCGGCCTCTCGAATTTCGAGAGGCTTTTTTGTTTCTGTACGCCACGAGCCACGAGCCACGAGCCACGAGTCAAGAGGAGCACATGAGCAGCATATTGAGCCGGCCATTGAAACGTGCGTCTGCCGAATCGCGTGTCGTTCAAGTACGGGGCGGCCGTCGGCGGTGCGATACCGATTCTGCACACGCTGCGTGGACCGCTCGGTCACGAGCCTGTGAAGAGCATTCGCGGCATTGTGAATGGCACGACGAACTACATTCTCACGCAGATGGCGGAACATGAGATGTCGTTCGGGGATGCGCTCGCCCTCGCGCAGCAGCACGGATTTGCCGAGCCCGATCCGGTCGCCGATGTGTCTGGTCTCGATGCTGCGCAGAAGATCGTGATCCTGGCGCGCCATGCATTTGGACGCTGGGTGAGTCTGGACGATGTGGATGTCACTGGCATCGATCTGATCAGTCCCGAGGACATTCGCGCCGCGCACTCCAAACGTGCAGCGTTGAAACTCGTTGCGGACGCGCGCATGGTCGATGGCGAAGTCCGCATGCACGTCGGTCCAGCCCTCGTCTCTCCGAACGATCCACTTTATGCAATTCGCAACGAAATGAACGCCATCGTGATCGACACAGAGTTCTCGGGTCCGCTCATCTTTGCGGGTCCTGGCGCCGGCAGTCGTCCGACGGGCAGTGCTGTGTTCAGCGACATTGCAAGCGTTGCCCGCCGTATTGTCGGCAAGGGGGCAGTATGAAAATGTTTGCACATGACGGTGGCCTGCTCGAGCGCTACGCACAGCATTTGCCGATCACGTCCGCAACGCCGGCCCTCAGCCTGCACGAGGGCTCGACGCCATTGATCGGAGCGGAGCGGCTTGCACGCTGGGTTGGTGTCGACGAGCTGTATGTGAAAGTGGAGGGCGCAAATCCTACGGGTTCGTTCAAGGACCGCGGAATGGTTGTCGCCGTCGCGAAGGCGATCGAGGATGGCGCGAGCCTGATCCTGTGTGCATCAACCGGCAATACCGCCGCAAGCTGTGCAGCATACGCCGCGCGTGCAGGCATCGAGTCCGTCGTGCTGCTGCCATCGGGCAAAGTCGCACTCGGTAAACTCGCACAGGCCATCGCCTACGGCGCACGCGTCACGATGGTCGATGCAAACTTCGATCGGGCACTGGACATCGCGCGCGAGCTGTGCAGTGATTACGCCGCAGTGCTCGTCAACTCGGTCAATCCCCACCGCATCGCCGGGCAGGCAACTGCAGCATACGAGATCTGCGATGCGCTCGGTGACGCGCCCGATGTGCTCGTTTTACCAGTCGGCAACGGCGGCAACATCACGGCGTACGCGCGCGGGTTCGAGCGCTATCAGAAGCTCGCGCTATCGACCCGAATGCCACGCATTATCGGAGGGCAGGCTGCCGGCGCGGCGCCGTTCGTTCGGCGCGCTCCCGTGGCAGACCCGCAGACAATTGCCAGCGCAATTCGCATTGGAAGACCCGCAACGTGGCAGCCTGCCCTCGAAGCCGCAGACTCGACGGGCGGGTTTTTTCATGCAGTTGCAGACGACGATATCCTGGACGCCTACCACCATGTCGCACAGCTCGAAGGGATTTTCTGCGAGCCTGCATCGGCCAGCTCACTTGCAGCGCTGCGCGCGTCCGTCGAGAGCGGCAAAGTGTCGCGCGCTGCGCGCTTCGTGTGCGTGCTGACAGGCAATGGCCTCAAGGATCCTGCTACCGCAATGCCGGAAGACCTCGAGCTCGTTCCGATCGTTGCCGACGCGACCGTCATAGCACAACAGCTCGGCATCGGCAAACGTCGCGTAGCGAAAAAATAATCAGTCCGCTGCCCGCTGATACTGCACCGGCCACGGGCGGGTTGCTGCGCCAAGAATCTTTGCTGCATGTGATGCCCAGTACGGGTCGCGCAGCATCTGTCGGGCGAGGAGTATGATGTCGGCGTGTCCATCGGCGATGATCTGGTTCGCATGCTCTGCATCTGTGATCAAGCCGACTGCCGCCGTCGCAATGTCCGCTTCGCGACGAATCCGCTCCGCAAACCCAACCTGATATCCGGGTCCAACGGGAATTTTTGCGCCGGGCGCAATCCCGCCCGAAGAGCAGTCGACCAGATCGACGCCACGCGTCTTCAGCACGCGCGCCAGCTCGATCGATTGCTCGATGTCCCAACCGCCATCCAGCCAATCCGTCGCCGACAGGCGAATGAACAAAGGGAACTTCTCAGGCCACTCGGCGCGAATCGCGTCCGTCACTTCTACCGTGAGCCGAATGCGATTCTCGAAGTCGCCACCGTACTCGTCCGTGCGTTGATTGCTGATCGGCGAAAGAAACTGGTGCAGCAGGTAGCCGTGCGCTCCGTGAATCTCGATGACGCGAAAGCCCGCGTCGCGTGCACGGACGGTCGCTCTGCGAAAATCGTCGATCACTTTCTGAATGCCGGCTTTGTCCAATGCTTCCGGAACTGGTGCACCCGGCT
>JBBQYT010000413.1:0-3343 GCA_038208385.1 Longimicrobiales bacterium
ACTACAACATGCCGAACATCTCGAGCGTGCAGGACTGGGACAACGGCCCCGCGAAGCAGGCAATGATGAAGCGGGTCACGTCGTAGAAGACGTCTATCGTAAAGCCGTCTATCGTTGAGCGACGATAGACGATAGACGAAGAGTTCTTCCTCGTACCACGGAGATTCACCAGTGAAGCTCGCACGGAAAGTTGGTGTAGCGGCCGTCGTTTTGTTCGCAGCGGCGAGTGGCGCAGCAGCGCAGGACACCGGAATGACGTCGCCCGTCAACAAGGTCGGCGGCAATCCGAAAATGAAGATGTTGTCGCACATCGAGACTGGAGTTGGCAACTGGAAGGCTTCGGAAGTGGAGATGGAGCAGGAGCCTTCGCGGCCGTATGTGTACGTCTCGGGATTCACGGGCTACAACCTGCACATGTATGATGTGCGCAATCCGGCTGCGCCAAAGGAAGTTTTTACGTGGACGATCGAGGATCCGGCGTTGCATCAGGGCGTCGGTGCAATGGACGGCAAGTACTTCAAGACAAAGGGCCGCTATTACTTCGTGCAGACGTTCCAGTTCACGCAGGCCGGTCCCGATTCGGACCTGGGCGCCATCGTCTTCGACGTGACGGGCTTGCCGGATGGCAGCAAGGTGAAAGAAGTCGCGCGCATCCGGTATCCAAAAGCGCCCGGCGGATTCCATAACAGCTATGCGTACAAGCATTCGGATGGCCGCGTACTGCTCTTCACGCACGTGAACGCACCGCAGGCGAACATATATGACATGGACAAGGTCGTCGCGGGCGGTGATCCGGCGACATGGATGATCTCGGCGGTTCCGAATGCGACGCCGGACAAGATGATGTCGGGTGGTTACCACGATTTCTTCGTGGGCTACGACGCCAACAGCCGACAGGACAAGTTCTACGGCGCAGGCATGGGCGGCTATTCGGTGTATGACATCACGAAGGTCGAGGATCCGAAGCTGCTGTTCACAATCACCGGGAATGGAGTTTCAGTTGCGCACACGTTGACACCGACGCCCGACCACAAGTTCGCCGTTACGGAGATCGAGTATCAGTACACACCACTCAAGATCTACGATCTGCAGCAGGCAAACGAAGGCAAAGTGAAGAACATCACGCAGCCGATCAGCGCATGGGCTGCGGACTGGCGCGATTTGTCGCACAACCACGAAGTGCGCTGGCCGTACGTGTTTGTCTCGGCATATGAAGATGGTTTGCAGGTGTTCGAGATGAAGGATCCCAAGCATCCGAAGACCGTTGGCTGGTGGTACACATGCAACTGCGAGCACGAGACCGGCTTCGGTGGCACGCAGGCGAACGGCTTCCAGGGAACCAGCGTGATGAACGGCGCATTTGGCATAGACGTCCGCAATTACGACGGACTGATCGCGATCGCCGACATGAAGACAGGTCTCTGGCTGTTCAAGATGGACGGCTTCAATAGCTGGAACGGGAACGACGTCGGCATGCCGAACATCTCGAGCGTGCAGGACTGGGACAACGGGCCGGTCAAGCAGGCGGCAATGAAGCGACCCGCTACCTGAATTTAAACGGAGAACCACACATGAATTCGCCCATGGCAGCGCGGACGTCGCCGGAAGAAGTTGCACTGTTCAAAAGCATCCGCGCGGTTGCGATCGGGTTTCTTTTCATCGGGTCGTTGTCGTTCGCAGCCGATGCCGTCGTGCGCAAGTTCGTGCCGAATGCATTCATCGGCGCACGCACCGACAGCATTCCGATCCTGATCCTGACGATCGTATACGTTGCAATGTTCTCGATCGTCGGATCATACACGACGGCGCATCTCGCGCCGAAGGATCCGATGAAGCATGCCGTCGCACTGGGCGTGCTGAACCTCATCTTCACGACGATCGGGGCAATTCTTGTCTGGAACACCGCTCCCGTCTGGTACCACGTCGCAAGCCTCGCCCTCGTGATGCCATATGCATGGATTGGGGGGCGCTTGCGCGAGAATGAAATTGCGAAAGGCACAAGCGAGATCCACCTGCCACACAGACATGCCGCTCAGGCGGGCACGACAAGCTGAACGTTCCTCCAGGCGAAAAAACGGCCCCGCTTCGCGAAGTGCGATGCGGGGCCGTGTTGCGTTCAGCAAAGGCGCTAGACTGATGCGCGCTTGTACGCGACGATCGACTTCGGAAGTCCTGCGAGCCTCTCTACGTGGACCGCGCCGTCTGGAAACAGCTCCTGCATTTCGCGCGTGTCAAGCAGATTCCAGTCCGCAATGCCGTTGTGCTTCACCCAGTAACGATCGCTCATCTTTACAATTTTGCGCGTTACGCTGTGCGGTAGCCAATTCGTGAATGGCAGCCAGAGATGCATGTCGAACGGAAAGTCTCTGTGGGGTGTTTGTACGAAGTACTGTTTGCCTACCCGCATGATCTCTTGAGCAAACCCTCTCTGATTCGCAACTGCCAACGCAAGCCAGTCCCGCTGTGAGATGCTCTCGTCGAGACATAGTACTTTCGACGCTGTGACGTGCTCGATCACGGAATTCGAAACGACGATGTCGAATGCGCCGTCCTCGAATGGCAGAGGCTTATCTTCTTCGAGCAACACTGCACGAAATCCGAGCCGTGCTGCGTCATGCAGAGGCCCTTCGGAAATATCCGCGAGGGTTACAGCAAGCGGAATTCGATCCGCTACGCGACGGATAAGCGGATCGCCCCAGCCGCTGCCCAGGTCGAGAACCGTCATCCCTGGCTGCGGATTCAACAGCTCGATCAGTAGCTGGGCGCGCTCGCTGTGAAAGCGCTCGCGCGCCCTTGTCGCCAGGTGTTTGATCACGAACCATGCACAACTGAATTGTCGTCGAAGCGCCAGGGCGAGGTTGGCGCCGGCGCTGTAAGGAGCGGATCAAACGTAACATCGCCGCTCACTCCATCGCCATTCGGTCCGTTCGGGCCCGCTGCATGCCCCCTGACGCGGTGATGTGATTCAGCACCAGCGTACGCGATTGCGACACGCTGATGCGCGTGCCCTTGATCACTGCGTACGAGACGATGCTCGTGTCCGTCCGCAGCTGACAGTCCGGGGAACCAACGGCTGGTCGAGCTTGATGCCCAGCCACGGTCCATTCGGATCCTCCGCCGTAAACAAGATCGGTTCCGCCGCCGTTCCTTCCGCACTGAGCACTCCGCCCGGCGCCTGGCTCGGGGATGTGATGCGGCGATTCAACTTTGCGCCACGTCGTCGGCGAAGGGATTGACCGCGCGTTGTGATTCGTGCCAGACACCGTACAAAGCCCGGTCGATTGATGACGGCGACCAGCCCGAGCCAGACGAGTTTTCCGCGCATTTGACGAACTCCAGTAAT
>JBBQYT010000414.1:0-3333 GCA_038208385.1 Longimicrobiales bacterium
ACGGTTCTCTCGTCATACGAGCGGAGCGTGTCGGTGCGGACACGCTGCTCGCCCGGATCGTCCATATGGTGGGAGAAGCGCAGCGCACGCGCGCACCAATCCAGCGGCTGGCCGACATCATCGCTGCCTACTTCGTGCAGGTCGTGGTCGCGATCGCGATCGTCACGGCTGCGGCGTGGTGGTTCTTCGGCCCGGACCCGAGGTTTGCCTACGCATTTATCAATGCGGTCGCCGTGTTGATCGTCGCCTGCCCGTGTGCAGTCGGCCTCGCCACGCCGATCTCGATGACCGTGGCCATGGGGCAAGGCGCGCGCGCTGGCATCCTGTTTCGCAATGCCGAAGCGATCGAGCGCATGCGCGATATCAACACAGTCGTGATTGACAAAACCGGCACCCTCACAATTGGCCGTCCGGCACTTACGGACTTCATTGCCGAGGGGATACCGGAAAATGAGGCGCTCACACTGGTAGCCGGCGTCGAGCAACTGTCCGAGCACCCGATAGGGTCAGCCATTGTCGAAGGCGCAAAGGCACGCGGTCTCACGGTGCCGTCGGCCGACGCGTTCGCCGCCGTAAACGGCCTCGGCGTGCAAGCCGAAATCGGTGGCAAGCGGGTGTTGGTCGGCAGCCGCGGATTTCTCGCTCAACGCGGTGTCGATGCGCAACGCTGGGAAGCGCGCGCCGAGACCTGGCGTGCCGAAGCGAAGACGGTGGTGTTTTTTGCTGTCGATGGCATCGCTCTAGGAATTGCTGCAGTCGCTGATCCGATCAAGGACAGCACCGCGGACGCGATTGCGGAACTCAAAAACTCCGGCATTCGCATCGTCATGCTCACCGGAGATTCGCGCAGCACCGCCGAAGCCGTTGCGCGAAAACTCGGTATCGACGAGGCACTGGCTGAAGTGCTGCCCGAGGACAAGGCCGGCCACGTGAAGCGATTGCAGTCTGAAGGGCGCAAGGTCGCAATGGCGGGTGATGGCATCAACGACGCGCCCGCGCTGGCGCAGGCCGATGTCGGCATTGCCATGGGCACGGGCACCGACGTGGCGATGGAAAGCGCCGGCATAACGCTCGTCAAAGGCGACTTGCGCGGCATCGCGCGTGCGGCCGTGCTGTCGCGCGCTACCATGCGCAACATCAGACAGAACCTCACGTTTGCATTCGGCTACAACGCGCTCGGCATCCCGGTTGCCGCCGGCGTGCTCTACCCGGCGTTCGGCCTGTTGCTATCGCCGGTCCTTGCCGGTGCTGCGATGGCGATGAGCTCGGTCTCGGTGGTCACCAACGCGCTGCGACTCAATCACGTCAAGCTATAGGTATTCCCGCCAAGACCACCTGATCACGATCTCACGCCGACTTTGGGAGTGTCAGGAAAGCGGCTCAGCCGCCGACTTGCGAGAGGGCGAGGAGTCCGCCCGAGCCAATGCTGCTGCCGTGCACGAGGAGATGCCGCTCGGGTTTGACTGCAAGTGTTGCGCGCACCAGCGGCTCGATCGGAAGGCCCTGGCGGAGCGGATCGCGCAGATTTGTCTGCAATGAGCCGAACAGACACGGACGAAGTTGACCGTCAGCAGTCAGTCGCATGCGGTTACACCGCTCACAAAAGTTGTGGCTCATGGGCGTGATTACACCAATCGTACCCGCGCCACCCGCGAGACGGAAATACGTCGCAGGTCCATTGCCCAACGGCCCCGCAACCGGCTGCAGGTCACCGATCGAATGCAGAATCTGGAGTATTTCCGGCGTCGATACATATTCGGCCACCGACATCGCGAGATTCTCCGCGACAGGCATCACCTCGATGAAGCGCACATGCCACGGACGTTCGAGGGTCATGCGTGCGAAATCCTCGATCTCATCATCGTTCCGACCGCGCAGCACGACCGTGTTGATCTTGATCGGCTCGAAACCCGCGCGCTCTGCGGCCGCAATTCCATCCATGATCGCTGAGTGAGAGCCACTGCGCCGGGAGATCGCGTCGACACGTGCCGGCTGCAGCGAGTCGAGGGAGATATTCACACGATTGATGCCCGCGTCGCGCAGCTCCTGTGCAATCGGCGCAAGCAACACCGCATTCGTGGACAGCGAGATGTCATCGATGCCCGGAATGCGCGCGATCATTCGTACCAGAATTGCAAGATCTCGCCGCACGAGTGGCTCACCACCCGTGAGACGGACACGGCGCAGTCCCATCGATGCCATCACGTTCACTATGCTTGCGATTTCCTCGTACGACAGCACTTCGTCGCGCTTGAGCCACGGCAGGCCTTCCTCCGGCATGCAGTACACGCAGCGCAGGTTGCACTTGTCGGTGACCGAGACGCGCAGGTATTCAATGCGACGGCCAAATCCGTCGCGCATGTCTTCAGTCATGCGAGCTCTCCCGTCTGGGGCACGTGGCCCTCGAGCCAGCGTCCCCCGCCCTCTTCATAATGTTCCTGTTTCCAGACCGGCAAGCGTGTCTTGATCTCCTCGATGATGTAGCGCGACGCATCGTACGCTTCGGCGCGGTGCGGGCTCGACACGGCAACGGCAACGCTCGCATCACCCACGCCCAGCTCGCCAATGCGATGCACCACGGCCAGCCGATCCGTACCGAGCCTCACGGCGGCTTCGCGGCAAATATCGCCTAGAACACGTTCGGCCATCTCCACGTACGCATCATACCGCATTCCGTTCACGCTCTGACCGTCATTGTGATTGCGCACGACACCGACGAACAGCAAAACAGCGCCGTCTTCCGGATCACCCACGAGCGGAAGAAGCGCCGCGACATCGATCGGGTCCCGCGTCAGCGCATTATGCACTCAGCCTCCCGCGACCGGCGGAAGGAGCGCAACTTCGTCGCCATCAAACAGCTCCGTATCGAGCGCTGCGTATTCGCGATTCACGGCAATGACAGGACGTTCCGGCAGCCGCGCAAGACCGCCACCGCGCGCACGAAGCACCTCGACCACATTGCTGCCGGTCGCGCCCACGGGCACATCGATCTCGACTTCTTCCAGGCCGGCGAGGTCTTTGTAAAGTGCGAAGAGGAGGAGTCTTACTTTCATGAGTCCGAAGGTAGAGCGTTTCGCGTTGGGTGTCGAGTATGCAGTACCCCCGAAAAGAAGAGGCGGTACGCGTTACCCACGTACCGCCTCTCCCTGTTTTGGGCGCCTTTGCTTACTGTGCCGGCGGCGCTGCCTCGGGCCCGGTGGTCGAACGCTGCTCGCGTTCTTTTGCACGCATCTGCTGGACGCGGTCGAACAGCTCCGCACGCAGACCGATGAATTGCGCTCGCTGTCTCGGCGTGAGCACACGGGAAAGCTCAGCCTGCTCGGCCCGCCAATT
>JBBQYT010000415.1:0-3332 GCA_038208385.1 Longimicrobiales bacterium
TCGTGGTGCCTTTTCCAAGCTCGCTCTCCGCGCTCACCTCGCCGCCCATCGATTCCAGCAGGTGTTTGACGATGGCGAGTCCGAGTCCTGTCCCGCCTTCTGCGCGAGAGCGAGCAGGGTCTACGCGGTAGAAGCGCTCGAAGATGCGCGGCAGCGCATCGCTCGGGATGCCCGCGCCATTGTCTCGCACGGTGACCTCGACGAGCTCTCCCGCCTCGCCGATGCTCACTGCGACCACGCCGCCTTCGCTCGAATAGCGGAGTGCGTTGTCGAACAGGTTCACAAAAATCTGGCGCAGTGCATCGGGATCTGAGACAACGCGCGCGCCATCTCCCTGCACGGACAATGTCACGCGCTTGCGCGCTGCCGCGCCATGGAAGCCGGACCACACATCGGCTGCAGCCTCGGCCGCATCGAGCGCAACGAGGTTTGGTGTCCACCGGCCGGACTCGACGCGTGCAAGATCGAGCAGGTCATCGATGATGTGCTGCAGACGCGTGGAATTTTCTGCAATGACAGCAGTGAAGCGACGTCTGTCTTCGGCGGGCAGGTCATCGTCTGCAAGGAGGGTCTCGGCGTACCCGCGAATCGATGTGAGTGGCGTTTTCAGCTCGTGACTCACGTTGGCGACGAAATCGCGGCGCACGCTCTCGAGTTTGCGCAGCTCCGTCAGATCGACAATGCTGACGACGGCAGCGTTGCGCTCGTCAGTCGCATCGGGATCGACTGCCTGAAGGTCGACAGTGCGCCCAATCACCAGCAGACGACGTCCATCTTCGAGTGTCACTTCACTCGGCGCGACGTTCTCCGCGTGCGCGATCAGCTCGAACATCTGGCGCAGCTCTGCATTGCGCACGAGAGACGCGACCGGTTGTCCTTCGGCAGCCTGCGGCAGCTTGAGCAGATGGCGTGCAGCCGTGTTCAGGCGAATGATCCGCCCCTCCTCATCCAGCTGAACAATTCCCTCGCCTACCGATGCAACCAGAAAACTCATTTCATTGCGCTCGCGCGCGATGACATCGGTCTGCTGGCGCAGCTCTGCACCAAGAACATTCACGGCAGC
Organism: Longimicrobiales bacterium; assembly: GCA_038208385.1. Taxonomy (GTDB): domain Bacteria; phylum Gemmatimonadota; class Gemmatimonadetes; order Longimicrobiales; family RSA9; genus JBBQYT01. Next base: position 1,064 of record JBBQYT010000415.1, read on the forward strand.
AACGAGCGTATCCAGCTCCGCGATATGCGATGACACGATCACGTCGCGCTTGCCCTCGCGTAACACACGCAGGAGCTCGCCACGCACGCGCAGCAAACGCTCCTCCAGCCAGCCACCGCCTGCGAGCGCAAGTGCTCCCGTGATGCTCGCGATGACGAGCGTCTCGAGAAGAATTGTGACGCGTATGCGCGCAAAGAGTGAATCGACATCCGGGACAGGACCGGATTCGGCAATCCGGCTGATGGAAAGATCGATAATGAACGCGGTGGCCAGCACGCTGGCCAGGCATACCAGGAGCAGGATTGTGCGCACATGAATGCGCCTGGGACTCATGCCTGCAACCTCATCCCTCTTCTTCTTTGCTCCTGAATCGATAGCCAAAGCCACGCACGGTCTCGATCCAGTCGCCGGCCTCGACAAGCTTCGTGCGCAAACGCTGCACGTGCATGTCGACTGTGCGGGTCTCAATTCGTGCCTGGATGTCCCACGCGGCTTCGAGCAATTGTTGACGACTCTGCACGCGGCCGCGCCGCTCGAGCAGCGTCACCAACAGACGAAATTCGGTCGGTGTGAGATCGATTTCCTTGTCGTTTACCTTCGCGCGGAACGCATTCAGGTCGACCATGACAGGGCCTGCACGTAGCACCTTGCCGGCGCCCGCAACTGCCGGCGATTGTGCGCGCCTCAATACTGCCGCAACGCGTAAAACAAGCTCGCGAGGACTGAACGGCTTCGTGATGTAGTCGTCTGCGCCCAGCTCGAGGCCTTTCACACGGTCCTGCTCGTCGCGCCGCGCAGTCAGAACGACAACCGGCACTTCCGCCGTCTCGCCGTGCCTGCGCAGCTCCGTCAATACTTCGTAGCCCGACAGGCCGGGCAACATGAGATCGAGAATGATAAGGTCGGGCCGTTCGTTGCTGAGCCCTTCCATCGCCTCTGTACCGCTTCCAGCGGTGCGGACGCGATAGCCTTCTTTCGTCAGGTGATACGCGACGAGTGCGGCTATGTCGCGTTCGTCCTCGACCACGAGGATGCGCGGCGTCGTCTTCGTCGCAGTGCTCATAAGGTCACTTGCCTCTCCGCTCGTTTGTGATGGCTGCACCTCTTGAGGTTTACCATGGCCGCGTCAAAGGCATGTGAAGTTAATGTAACGTTCGTATCACGAGCGCGGGGGAGGCCTCTCGACGCAGCCTTATCATAAGCGACGAAATCCCACCCACACAACACGTTACGCGAGTGTTACCGCTCTTTGCTCCAGATGAGCCACTCCGGGTCGATCTTTCCTTAGCAACCCAGCGGAAGGAGAGCTCGTGACCGTTTTGCTTGCTACACTCGGACGACACGATGAGCGGTTCCTGCACGCTCTCGTACTACGACGCGCACCCTGGCTCGATCTCCTCATGCGAGCTGTAACGCGGTTAGGGGATGCGTCGTTCGTAATCGCTGTCACCGCGGCGGGCTTGTTGACCACAGACCTGCACCTGCAGAGCGCTGCGCAGCTCGCCGCCTTCGCACTGATCACGTCACACCTGCTGGTGCAGGTCCTCAAGCGCAGCGTCACGCGCGCGCGTCCGCGACTCCCCATTGGCGTTGCGTCCCTGATCCACGCGCCGGACCGTTTCAGCTTCCCGTCGGGACACGCCGCTGCAAGTCTCTGCGTAGCATTGCCGGTCGCGAATCTGCTTCCAACGTCCGTCGCTGCTGCGCTGATCATACTCGCGTGCCTCGTCGGCATCTCGCGTTGCTACCTCGGCGTCCACTATCCGGGCGATGTCCTCGCAGGCTGGGCACTCGCACTCGGCTCCCTCGCCGCCGGCAGTACCCTTCTTCGATGATTGCTACACGCCAGCTACAGGTCGTGCTCGTTCTCGTTGCGGCCTGCCTGCTCCCCTTTGTAATCCGCGCTGAACGCAACAATGCGCCAGTCAATACAACCGACCCCGATGCGCGCGAGTTCGCGCTTTCGTCCGCGCGTCTTCTCACCCAGGAGCTTGCGTCGCTGGAACACGCAGCACACGCACGCGATACCGCAGCGGTCCGGGCGTCCTATACACGCGCACGCCGCGCCTACAAACAGGCCGAAGTTCTAATCGAGTTTTACGCACCATCGAATGCGGCTGCACTGAATGGACGCCGGCCCGAGATCGATGATGACGATGCGCCTCCGCCCTCCCTCGGCCCTACCGGCTTCACTCGACTCGAATCGCTGGTAGAACCCGACGTTGACACAGACAGCCTGACGGCGCTTGGCGCGGCCGCGCACAGCGCT
>JBBQYT010000416.1:0-3332 GCA_038208385.1 Longimicrobiales bacterium
ACAAAGCTTCTGGTAGAACCCGCAGGAGCAGCAGCCACTGCAGCATTGCTATCCGGTAAGATCACTCTGCCCGCAAATGCACGCGTGGTTTCAATAGCGAGCGGAGGAAACGTTGATATGTCGAGACTCCGTGAGATACTGGCTTAATAGTCATTTTTCACCGCGGATGAACGCGGAGGACGCGGTCTGCTTTCGGTACATCTTCCGCGCCTTCCGCGTCTTCCGCGGTGAAAAATATTTTGAATAACGTGAGTCTTTCGGATAGACCTAGATGAGCTCATAAACTACCGCTAAACGCGATTCCACCCCTTCCAGATCCTGCGGCACCTCGATCCTGTAACTCCCAATCTCCCGAAGTCCATCGGTAGCAAAATATTTCCGCTCCGCATTCGCGACGAACACGCGCGCGCCAAGCGCCTTGTAGCGGTTGAGCAGCGCACGCTGTAGTGGCGTCTGGCGCCGTTCATAGGCGAGGTCTGCGCAGAAGACGACGTCTGCACCGGGCAGCGCTGCGCCCTTCAGTGTCAGGTCTTCGAGCAGTGCGCGCAGCGGAAGCTCCTGCCGCTGTGCAGCGAGCTTCGCAGTGCCAAGTGACCACGAATCGATGTCGTTGGCAATGACATCCATTGCACCCGCGCGCACTGCTGCAAGCGATGCAATGCCGCCACCGCATCCGACATCGAGCACGCGCAGTCCCGCGACGTAGTCCGGTGCGTCCAGCACAGTGCGCGCGAGCGCAATGCCCGCAGGCCACGGATACGCCCAGAATGGTGCGGGCAGATGTCGGCCTGCGAGTTTTTCGGCTGCATCCCAGACCGCAAGGAGTGTTGTTGCGTGAAAAGCCTGAAGCTCGGGCACGAGCGGGCAGGGTGACAGCGGTGCGTATTCATCGAGGAGCGCAGCCAGCGCTGCATGATTCGGAACCTGTCCCGGGCCTGGCTGCTCCTTCACGTCAGCGCGCAGTTGCGAAAACAAAGCGAGATTCTCATAAATCAGATTTACCGTAACAATTTAAACTTGGTTCCTTGCCCCGACACCCTTAGGGCATCGGCCTCGCGAGGCGGCACCGATAATGCACGCCATGCTACACAACCGTCGTTCGAAATCACTCGGCGCGGGCCCGCACTTCCAGCTCGAGGCAACCCAATGAGTCACGCGGCCGATGGCCCATACTGGAAGCGCGCGCACCGGGATTGGCGTGTTCGCGCCGCGGCGCTGGTCATGGTGCTCGGGATGGTCGTCTACTTACTCACTGAGAATCTCGCGTGGCGGCCGGCCTTCCACAGTCCGCCGCCGGCGTCTCCTGGCGCGAAGTAAGCCGCCCTTGACGTGCTCGCGATGACAAGAGCCCATAGCCGGATAATCCCGTCGGACGCGCTGGTCGTGTTTGGTGTCACCGGAGACCTCGCCTACAAAATGATCTTCCCGGCGCTGTTCGCGATGGTGAAAACCGGCGCGCTCACGGTTCCCGTCATTGGTGTGGCCTTTCCTCCAATGACCGTGGCACAGCTGCGCAAGCGGGCAGCCGAGAGTATCGAGGCATCGGGAATCACCGCGGACAAGCACACGCTCGCGCGGCTTTTGTCGCTCCTCCGGTACGTGTCGGGAGACTACAACGACCCGGTGACGTTCGCCGCGCTCAAGCAAGCACTGGGCACGGCAGCGCGACCTGCGCATTACCTCGCTATTCCGCCCTCGCTGTTCGGCACGGTGATCGAGGGACTCAGCGCCGCAGGGCTGTCGAAGAACGCGCGCGTCATCGTCGAAAAGCCCTTCGGCCGCGACTTGGCATCCGCGCGCAAGCTCAACGCCATCGCGCACACCGCGTTTCCTGAAGACTCCATCTTCCGCATCGACCACTATCTGGGGAAGGAAGAGATCATGAACATTCTCTACTTCCGCTTCGCCAATTCCTTTCTGGAGCCGATCTGGAATCGCAATTACATCGCGAGCGTGCAGATCACCCTCGCCGAGCGCTTCGGCGTCCACGACCGCGGCGCGTTCTACGAGTCGGCCGGCTGTCTGCGCGACGTGATCCAGAACCATGTCTTTCAGATCGTCGCGTTGCTGGCGATGGAGCCGCCCGTAGACCGCGACTACGGGGCGGTGCACACTGAGAAGGCCAAGGTCTTTGAGGCGATGCGACCGCTCACTTCGCGCGACCTCGTGCGCGGCCAGTACGCGGGTTATCGCAAGGTTCCCAATGTCGCACGCGATTCCGACGTCGAGACCTATTGCGCTATGCGACTGCACATCGACTCGTGGCGCTGGGAAGGCGTGCCGTGGTACCTCCGGTCCGGCAAGTGTCTTCCCGAAACGGCTGCTGAAGTGATCGTCGAGCTGAAGCCGCCGCCCGCGACATTGTTCGGTGACTCGCATCCCCGCGCTGGGTTGGCGAACTATCTGCGGTTTCGTCTTTCGCCGAACGCCGCCATCGCGCTGGCGGCGCGCGTCAAGCGACCGGGCAAGGAGTTCGTCGGCGAGCAGCGGGAGCTCTATCTCGTCGAAGAGCTCATCGGCGCCGAATCGCCTTATGAGCGGCTGCTGAGTGACGCGATGGCCGGCGATGGCGCGTTGTTCACCCGCCAGGATGCCGTCGAAGCCGCGTGGGCCGCCGTGGACCACGTACTCAAACGGCACGCGCCAGTCATTCCGTACAAGCGCGGAAGCTGGGGGCCGGTGGAGGCGGATGCGCTGATCCCGAGGAACGGGGAGTGGCACAACCCGGCGATTGATCGCGCGCACAAGTGAGCGATTGTTGCACGAGCCGCTCACGCTCGCGCACGTGAAGCCGCTCCAAACGCATCGTTGACGATGGTTTGCGCCTCGTCGAGAATGCGACGCAGATGATCGGCTCCCTTGAAGCTCTCTGCGTAGATCTTGTAGATCTCCTCGGTTCCCGACGGGCGCGCGGCGAACCATCCGCTCCTGGCGATGATCTTCACCCCGCCGATCGACGCGCCGTTCCCCGGCGCCTCGGTGAGAACTTTCTGGATCTTCTCACCCGCCAACTCGGTGATCGTGACCTGCCGTGGTGAGAGCTTCGCCAGGAGCGCCTTTTGAGATGGGGTGGCAGGCGCCTCTACGCGGTCGTAGACTGGCTCGCCCAGCTCGCGCGTCAGGTCTTGATAGATCTCGCCCGGATCGCGGCCCATTTGAGCCGTAATTTCCGCGGCCAGTAGCGCCGGCACAATGCCATCCTTGTCCGTCGTCCAGACGCCGCCGTCCAGTCGGGCGAAGGACGCCCCCGCGCTCTCTTCGCCGCCAAAGCCCAGCGAACCATCGAGCAAGCCATCCACGAACCACTTGAAGCCGACCGGTACTTCGTAAAG
>JBBQYT010000417.1:0-3326 GCA_038208385.1 Longimicrobiales bacterium
CATACCCCCCGCCCATCACGATCGTCACCGGCACGCCTGCTTGTTCACATTCGTCGTAGACGATGGCATCACGGTCTGCGAGCCCAGCCATGCTGACCGACAAACGACCGAGCGCATCGCCTTCAAATGCATCCGCGCCCGCGATGTAAAACGCCAGGTCTGCACGCGAGCGCTCCAGCGCCTCTGTAGTGCCACGTCTAACTACATCGAGGAACATCTCATCGGTGCACCCGTCCGGCAGCTCGATGTCCAGATCGCTCTCTTCCTTGTGGAACGGAAAATTTCGGGCGCCGTGCATTGAGAACGTAAATGCAGTGGGGTCGTGCGAAAAGATCGCTGCCGTACCGTTGCCCTGGTGCACATCGGTATCGATGACGACCACGCGTCCCACGCGCTCTTCCCGCTGCAGCACGCGCGTCGCAACTGCGACATCGTTAAAAACGCAGAATCCTTCGCCGCGATCGGCAAAGGCGTGGTGCGTGCCACCGGCCAGGTTTGCGGCATAGCCGTCGGTGATGGCACAACGCGCAGCTCTGATCGTTCCACCAACAGACCGGCGCGAACGTTCGACCAGCGCCTCGGACCATGGCAGCCCCAGACGTCGTATTTCCGCGGCATCGAGCGTCCCCTCGACGACGGCGCGCACATAGCGATGCGTGTGTACGAGCCTCAGCTGCTCGTCCGTTGCCGCATCTGGAACGACAAGTGCCTCAGGACGAACCAGGCCCGCTGCCACGAGGCGTTCCCGCAGAAGGGAATACTTCCGGATCGGGAACCGATGGCCTTCCGGCAGCGGTATGACGAAATGGTCGGAGTAGAAGATCCTCAATTGTAGATCTGATTGTTGCGATCCATGCGGCGCGCATTATCCTGTTCAAAACTATAGTGATGACAAATCAGCCGCACCCTCGATCCAACCCTGGCGACGACGCCCCGGCATACGACGCGATCATCGTAGGCGCCGGGCCCGCGGGCGCCACGTGCGCGCTGCAGCTTGCACGCACCGGCCTGCGTGTATTGCTCATCGACCGCAAACGATTTCCGCGCCCGAAACCCTGCGGTGACTGCCTCAGCGCCGAGGCGTCGCGCGTCCTCGATCGCCTCGGATTGCTCACGAGCGTCGAAGCCCAACACCCCGCACACCTCACAGGCTGGCGCATCATCGCTCCCGACCAATCATCGTTTTGCGCTACGTTCGAGCGCGTAGCCAACGGCGATGCGCGGGCCGCAAACGCACTTGCAATCTCGCGCGAGCTGCTCGATAACGTGCTCGTCAATGCAGCCCGCGCTGCTGGCGCAGAAGTGCGCGAAGGCGTGCACGTCACAGCAGTACAGGCATCAGCACATGGCGCACACATCCACGCGACTGAAAACGGATATCACATCAGTCTGAAAGCACGCCTGCTCGTCGGCGCTGACGGACTGCGCTCCATCGTCGCAGGCAGACTCGGTTTTGTAAAACGACAGCCGCGCGTGCGCAAGGCATCCCTCACTGCGCACCTGCACAACGTCACGCTCGACATGCACACGGGCGAGATGCACAGCGGTGAGCGCGCATGTGTCGGCATCGCGCCCGCGGGACTCGACAGCAATGGTGCGGCCATCACGAACGTGACCGTCGTCGTCGATACGGACAAATACGGTGACACGCTCGCACGCATGGGCGCCGATGCATTCTTCAGGCACATGCTCGCACAGTTTCCGCTACTCAGCGCGCGCATCGACAACACGCAATCGCTCGGTGTCCTGCTCGCGTCCGGACCCTTCGACCGTCCGACGCGCGCTGTCATCGCCGACGGCGTAGCACTCGTCGGGGATGCCGCAGGATACTTCGATCCATTCACCGGACAGGGCGTTTACCAGGCGCTCGCCGGCGCGGAGATGCTCGCCGAAGAAATCACTCCGCTACTGCGCGCGCATCAGCCGATCACACACGCCGCGCTCGCGGGCTACGCGCGACGCCACAAACTGCTCGTGCGCGACGCACGCCGCCTGCAGCACGCCATCGACCTCGTGCTTTCACGGCCCCGCTTCGCGTCCGCATTCGTCAGGGCGATTGCGCGTGCACCGCGCGTGGCCGAAACACTTGTCGCCGTCACCGGTGATCTGTTACCGGCCCGTTCCTTGCTTTCGCCGGCCCTGCTCCTAAGCTTGCTGGCCGGATCCCGAACCCCAGGCGCACGCACATGATAACGATCGACGAGCACATCATGCATGCGCCCGCCGACACGTGCTATTTCGTCGGCGCAGACGTCGAGCGCTGGCCGGAGATCCTGCCGCACTACCGATGGGTTCATTTTCAACGGAAGGATGCCTTCGCGCACGGCCGGATCGAGATGGCTGCGCGGCGCGATTTCATCGCCGGCCTGTTTTATCCCGTGTGGTGGGTGTCCGAAATGAGTGCGGATCCTTCAGAGCTTGCAGTGTATTACCGACACGTTGACGGGATCACGCGCGGGATGGATGTGAAGTGGGAGTTTCGCGCGGTCCAGGGTAGCACGCACGTCAAGATCACTCATGAATGGCCGGGACCCTCATGGCCGGTCATTGGCACGTTCGCCGCAAACCAGGTCATAGGTCCGCACTTCATCAGTGCGGTTGCGAGACGCACCCTCGCCGGAATCGCGCGAGAGGCGGAACGCATTGCGAACTCAAAGAATCATGATGCCGGCAGGACAACCGGCCTTGGAGGAGTTGGATGATACAGCCGGTCAGCGGTAGGCCTGGCAATGAAAGCCCGTCCAGAGATGGGCCGGTGCGCGTCGCAATCACGGGTCTCGGACCGATTACCGCGGTAGGCATCGGCGTTGAATGTCTATGGCAGGGCCTCAAGCGCGAGCGCTCACCGATTCGTCGCATCACGCGCTTCGATCCAACTATCTGGCGGTCGCAGCTCGCTGCAGAGGTCGATGATTTCCAGCCTGATCGCTTCATGGATCCGAAATCTGCAAAGCGACTCGATCGGTTCACGCAGTTTTCCGTTGCTGCGTCACGCCTCGCACTCGAAGATGCGCAGCTGAATCCGGCGGACGTCGATCCCGATCGGGCAGCTATTCAGATGGGCACCGCTCTCGGAGGACTCGCCTACGCAGAAACCCAGGCGAACAACCTGCACGAGCGCGGCGTCCGGGGCGTCGATCCGCGCGTTGCGCTCACGACATTCTGCGGTGCAGCGAGCTGCGTCACCGCAATCGAGTTCGGCTTTACAGGACCCAACTCGACAAACGCGATGTCGTGTGCATCAGGCACAGTCGCAATCGGTGATGCCTTCAAGCTCATCCGTGATGGCGAAGCCGACGTCGCTCTCGCTGGCGGCGTCGAAGCGC
>JBBQYT010000418.1:0-3325 GCA_038208385.1 Longimicrobiales bacterium
TGTCCGAACAGCACGCGTACGGATGGCGCGATCTCCATCGAGCCCGAGCGAAGTGGCACTTCCGTGCCTCCACCCAACACCCAGCCCGTGCCGCCCGCCTCAGTGCGGTTCTGCAGACGAAGATCAACGGACGGACGCAGCATCACCGTCGGCGACGCGCGCCATGCGCCGGCAACACCCGCGATCAACAGGTTCTGGCTTGGCGTGCGCGCAATCGAATCGCGCGCTGCGCCGGCAGTTGGATTGAACAGCGACAGCGTGAGGTCACCGCGCTCGCGCCACAGATCCGACACGTACATCGTCCATGATGCACCAACGCCGGTGCGGAACGAATACGTTGCATCACCGCGCCAGCGATTGCCGGACTGGAACAGGTTGCGGCCCTCGATCTTGTCCTGCGTGTAATTCTGGAACGTCACACCCGCTGTGAGCTTGTTGCCGCGAACGGTACGATCGATGACGATGCGTGCACGCGCTTCATTGCCGGGCGTGTACTTCAACGTCGTGTCTGCGTTCGGCTCGAAGCCGCTCGACAGGCGGTAGCTCGCGCCAAAACCAACACCCCACTCGCCCATGCGGCGCGCTGTTGCAATGCCCGTCGTTGCGCCGAAGCCGACACCGAAGTTTGCTTCACGGAATCCGAGGAGGTCTGTCGACAGCACGCTTGCGACAACGGCCTCGTCCGTGTTGTGCGTCGCCTTGCCGGTCGGGATGTTCAGGCCGAACGTGAGCACTGCCCACGGTGTGGCGCTCCAGCTCGCGCGCAGTCGCGTGTCGATCGGGCCCGTGAGTCTGAACGTCGTACCAGCGGCCTTGACGGAGCCTACGGCAAAGCCCGAATACGCATCGACACTCAGATGCTGTCCGATCGGCTGCTGGTACGCGACAGGTAACAGCAACAAACTCGCATTGTCGAGCGGATAGCCCGACCCAAACTTGTAGAACTGCGCGTACGGCGTCACTGCGAACGTGGGCGCGTCCTGCGCTGCGAGTGGTGCGGCGCTGCAGACCATCAGCAGTGCGGCCGCGAAATGGCGGAGGCGCATATTAGTTAGGCCGTGGAATTGTGATCGTGATGCGCGCATGGGCCGCCTGCGTGGCGCCCTCCTGCTGTTGACCTTCCTGTGCCGGGTGGCGGGCATCGCCGTTCGTTGTGCTGCCACCACCACCGGTCGTGCCGCCGCTCTGCGTCAACGCTCCTGCCGGGCTGGGATTCACATCCGATGCAGTCTGTTTGGCGAGGTCAGTGTTGCTCTGTGCGGTCTGCACCGTTGCTGCCGCAATCGTCGGCGACTCGATCGATGCAACCTGCTGAACCTTCTCCGTCGTCACATTCTCGCCCTGCTGAAGCTGAATGTTCTCCGTGTGCTGCTGCTGCGCACGATTGAAGCGCGGATCGAGGTCCGTCGCCTGGCGGAAGAAGCGGCTCGCTTCCTGGTAATTGCCCTTGTCTGCGGCCTGTAGACCCTGACCATATGCAAGGAACGCGAGCACGTTCTCGGTACGGTTCTCATTGATCTTTTCGCGCTCGGTCGGCGTGAGCTGAATGCCGAGCAGGTCGAGAATGCCGAACACCATCTTCTTTTCGATATCGAAAACCGCGGTCAATTTGCCGTCGTTGCCGACATCGCCCTTGTTCGAGCGGGCAACGACGTTGAGCACGGATGCATCCATGCGCAGCTGATCCTGATCCGCCGCTGTTACGACGCCCTGCACGACAGTCTCTGCGCGCAGCAGTCTGCCCGCGCGTGCACCTGTCTCCGGCGTTGTGTAGCCTGCTTCGCCGAGCAGCATTTCATCGAGCATCGACTGCACGCGCACACGCTCGACGGAAACGATGCCGCCCGAAAGCTGCAGGTCGGTGATCATCATGTCGGCGAGCGCAGCCTGAAGCGGCTTCAGGCGATCATCACCGCCAACCAGACGGAATGGAAATACTGCGACGCTGCGTGCGGTCGGCGGCTGGTCGGACAAATCCTGCTCGCGCTGAATCGCGACCTTTGCTTCATCGCGCAATTCCTTGCGTGCGAGCAGCGCGAGGCGCGACTGCACATCTTTTCTCCCGCCCGCCGACTTCGCGACATCGAGATACTTCGTGTATGCGTTGCGCGCGCCCTGGTAGTCTTTCAGCTCTTCGTTGGTGAGACCGAGGTAGAGATAGACAGCGCCGTCGCGGGAGCCTTCTGTTGCGAGCCTGTCGAACGTGGTACGCGCGTCCTGGAAGCGTTTGGCCTGGTAATAGGCGAGGCCAAGCTGCGCGCGCGATTCGGCATCGGCAGGCGTTGCAGTCACTTTCCGCTCGAGACGCGCAATGTCTTCCGGTCGCGCCTGCGTGCCAACGCCGGCGCAGCCGACGGCGAGAGAAACGGTGATGAGCCCTGCCAGCCAGCGCGGAGATTGCGCTCGTTTCGTCATTTTCCGAGCACCCTTCAATGTGTCTACAATGCTACTCATGATTGCGCTTCTGATTTGCTATGGGCATATCGGCGGCATTGCGTCCATCCGAGCGGATGATACCGACCGAGCTTCCTGACATCCTGAGACTCGGCCGCGTGACTGGCACCAGGAATCTGGCGGGGGGCTGCTGTGCAGTGCTGATCACAATGTTGTCGACTCCCACGTTTCCTTCAATGTTGGGCCCGGAAATATCGAATCCGCCAATGCCATTGGTCGATGAAGCTGCGAAGGTCGTGTACATCCCGGGGAATGTGGTTGCATTGCCTTGCGGCACAGGTGCTGTCAGCAGCACATGCAGATCCTTGTCGTAAATCGTAATTGTGGCATTCGTGTGATTTGCCACGTCGATCGAGAATCCCGTCAGCTGCGCACCAAAGCTCGGTGTAAACCGAATGAAACTGCCGGCTCCGGGATTGCCATCATGGATCCACAGGCCATCCGGGTTGTTGCCGCGACAATCCTCGCCGACGCCGCCATAGCAGCTATTCGTCGCGACGTAGTAGTTGACCATATTGGAGTACAGGCCCATGAAGCGGTTCCGCCAACCGCTCAACGGATTGCCAAAGCTCTCCGTTGTGCCGTCAATGACAACGCTTCCAACGGTGAGCGTTGCCGTTCCGCTCGCATTATCTACAGTTGCTGTAATCGTCGCGCTCCCGTTGCCAACAGCCGTCGCCAAGCCGGTTGTCGCGTTGATCGTTGCGACGCCTGGTGCGCTCGAAGACCACGTGATGTGTGGATTCGCGACGGGCCTCGTCGCGCTGTCCGTTACGACAGCTGTGAATTGCTGTGTGCCGCCGATGTTAGCAATCGTCGGCGAACTCGGTGAGATCACGACACTTCGTGCTCGCGGCGCCACAGTGAACGG
>JBBQYT010000419.1:0-3301 GCA_038208385.1 Longimicrobiales bacterium
GTTGCGCCGGGCGAGTTCGGTCGCCGCGCGTGCGGCGAATAAGCGTTCTGGTTCATACTTCGGCAATCCCGTAGCGGTTGAGCTTGCGGTACAGCGTGGAAGGATCAATGCCAAGCACTTCAGCAGCGCGCGCCTTGTTGCCGTTCTCGGCTTTCAGCACCCACAGGATGTAGGCGCGCTCGATCAGCTCGAGTGTCGGATTGTCGGCGGGCCTGTCCGCGACGAGCGGGGCAGCTGCGGGCTCGACGACCTTCGCAGGCAATTCGTGCACGTCGATGACGCCGGTCGTTGCAATGATTGCAGCGCGCTCGAGCGCATTCTCCAGCTCGCGCACGTTGCCCGGCCAGTCGTAGTTCTGCAGCGCCTCGAGTGCGGCATCGGTAACCGTGAGGGCGCGCTCCGAGCCGTTGTGCAGGAAGTAGTCGCACAACAACGCAATGTCATCGAGACGATCGCGCAGAGGCGGCAAATGCAGTGTGATCACGTTCAGACGATAGTAGAGGTCGCTGCGAAACGTGCCGCGCCGCATCTCCTGCTCGAGATCGCGGTTCGTCGCGGCAATGACGCGCACATCGATCTTGGTCGGCTCTGTTGCACCAACTGCGACGATCTCGCGCTCCTGCAATGCGCGCAGCAGCTTCACCTGAAGTGACGGCGACATTTCGCCAACTTCGTCGAGGAAGAACGTGCCGCCCTTTGCCGCGACGAGCAGCCCTTCCTTGTCTTTCACAGCGCCCGTGAAGCTTCCCTTCACGTGTCCGAACAATTCCGACTCGAGCAGGTTCTCCGGCAGTGCGCCGCAGTTGATCGAGACGAACGGTCCGGCTTCGCGCTCCGAGAGCTGATGGATATAGCGCGCAATGACTTCCTTGCCGGTGCCGCTCTCCCCCGTGATCAACACCGTCGAATCTGTCGGCGAAACAGTTTCGGATAGGCGCAGCACATCCAGGAACGAGCGGTTCTTGCCGATCGGGCGCGCGGTCTTCGATGTGTCGCGCCGCTTGATCTCGCGCTTCAGCGCACGATTCTCCTGCGTCAGCTCCCGCGTCTCGGCTGCGCGCCGGCACAATGCGAGCAGGTCCGCATTCGTGAACGGTTTCTGCAGGTAGTAAAACGCGCCCTGGTTGACGGCCTGCACCGCAGACTGCAGTGATGCCTGCGCCGTCATGAGGATCACCGGCACCTTCGGATCGCGCTCCTGCACGACGGCCAGAATCTCGAGACCGCTCATTGCCGGCATGCGGATGTCCGTCAGCACAATGTCGGGCTGAATTGTCTCGAAGTCATCGAGCGCTTCGCGACCGTTCTGCGACGTCACGACGTCATAGCCTTCGCTCTTCAACAGAATCTGGATCGTATCCAGAATCGAGCGCTCATCATCGATCACCAGAATTCGCGGCCGCATTACGAAGCCTTCCTCGCCGCATTCGCGGGCAGATAAACGGTAAACTGGGCGCCTTCACCCGGACTCGCGTCCACGATGATGGCGCCACTGTGTGCCTGGACTGCGCGATGCACGAGCGCGAGTCCGAGTCCTGTGCCACCCTTGCGCGTTGTGAAGAACGGATCGAACACGCGCGTCACATCTTCCGCTCGAATGCCCGGGCCATTGTCACGCACGGCAAACCGAACCGGCGTTTCGACCTCGACACCCGCAGGCAGATCCGAACTCGCAATGTTGCCAAGCTCGACCTTCACTTCACCGCCCGGACCCGCGTGCTGCACTGCATTGAGCACGAGATTGAAAATCGCGCGATGCAACAGATCTTCATCGCCTTCAACGGAGACCGGTCCCGGCGGTGGATCGTAGGCGATGGCAGCCGTGTTCGAGTCCGGATGTCGTGCGACCAGGCCAATCGCCTGCTGGGTCACTGCCTTCAGGTCCACTGCAGCCCAGCGACGCAACTCGACACGACTGAACTCCATGAAATCCGACAGCAGGCGCGACAAACGATCGGACTCCGTCAACACCAGCCGACTCAAAAGCTCGCGGTCCGTCTGGTCCAGACGCGGGCCCACGAGCTGCTCGATCGCACTGCGAATCGATGCGAGCGGATTCTTGATCTCGTGCGCGAGTGACGCCGACAGCTCCGTGACCGCCTGCAAGCGGTCCGCACGACGAATCAGCTCCTCGACTCGCTTCAAGTCCGTGATGTCCTGGAAGACCGCTGTCACCCACGGCTTCTCTTCACGCTCGAGAACCGTCGTCCGCACACCGAGAACCCGCTCACCTTCCGGCGGACGCGCGCGCAGCTGCGCCTGGCGGATCGGCTGGCGCGTCTCTCCCGTGCGCTCGACAACACCTCCCAAACCCGGAAAACGACGATCGAACGCCTCAATCACGCGCTTCCCCAGCCACTCGGTTTCCTTGATGCCCAACAAGTGCTGGCCCGCGCCGTTCAGATAGACCAGCAAGCCCGCGCCATCGACCGTCGCAACGCCCGTGTCGATCGCACCCAGCATCTCGTTCGTGTCGAGACGCAGCTGCTGGAGCTGCGACTCCGCCGCAAACAAAGCCGTGCCAGTGCGACGCAACCTGTCGCCCAACGCACCCGTCGCGAGCGCCATGACCGCAAAAACAACAATTTGAAGGACAATCGTGCCGGGAGGACCAGGATTCTGCTGCCACCAGAAGATGTCGGCGAAATACAGGATGCTCGCGAGCGCACCAATCAACATCCCGCCGGGCAGCGGGAGCAGCAGAGCACCGGAAGCAATGACAAGGATGTAGAGCGGAGAGAATTCGCTGCGCGCACCCTGCGTAAGATGGACCACCACCGTCACGAGGAGCGTGTCGAATATGACCTGCGCGTAAAGGAAATTCTTCCCGGGGACCTTCCCGAGAAAAATCGTCCACCAGACTGAAAACAGGGTAAAGCCCGCCGATAGCAGTAGAGCCAGCGTAGCCAGCAGCGTGGTCTCAGGCGCCGTCCCCCGCCAAACGAGCAGGGCTCCGCCAAAGATCCCCGCCGCAAGCGTAAGCCGGCCGAGATACAACCACCGCAACAAGCGTAGCGGACGTACAATTACCATCAATGTCGCCTCTGGGGAGAGGGCCGGCGTGGAAGGGGCTTTCTCAGCTTCCGATCCGGCGCACTCCGCGCTCGGACCCTGGCTTACGATCGCCCGCCGGCTGCGGCAGGTGTTTCAAGGCTAACGGACTCTTTCGCATTTTGCAAGTGGGGGTATTTGCAAATCACCATTTCTTGTGCGGCAGAAGCGTTTATTGACCCAACTACCCTTCCGGCCCGTCCCCGACGCGGCGAGGGGGAGACGCGGCGACGGTGGACGTGGCACTCAC